>JAOAAK010000003.1 GCA_026418905.1 Bacteroidales bacterium
ATAGCAAAAACCTTTATGTCGTATTCAATTGTTTCATCGAATGGAATTCCTTGCGTAGATCCAACCACTTTTAACCGAACTGTTTTATTTACAATATGTCCCTGGCCTGGGTATTTGCGACGAATTAATACTCCTGTGTTATGTTGACCAGGGTTGCCATATCGATCAAGTGTGGTAATAGGCTTAGCATAAGTAAGGGAATCATCAAAAAAATGATCCGTCATATTAACACTGAGCAGTGCATGATTCCATTGTCCACTGGTTTCACATTGCCTGAACTTAATAAATACCCATACTGCATCGTGATTTTGTGGAAAACCAGTTACAAAATACCAACTGTTTTGCCACGAAAGTCTAAATTCGATGATATCCCGATTTGAACCAGTTCTAGTAATATTAGTTACACGTACATTGTTGGCTTTAACTATCGTCAAAACGAGAAAAAATACAATAAAAAATTTGCTTCTCATATTATTTTAATTTTATCTTGATCCACGTCCACTTGAATTATTATATCTTGAATTATAATAACTTGAACCATACCCAATATCATTACGATCACTGACTCGACACCTGTCTTGATGAGACGTCCATGATCCTCCCTTATAACAAAACCATTCCACTGTGGGCCATGACGTTACATTGTAGGAACCCGCATTGTTTAGCATACCATCTCCCCAAATTCCCATATACGATGATGATGTATTTGGATTATTGTTATTTACATTAACTTGAATACACATTTCCCACACGTTTCCACTGAGTTCCATAGCACCATAATAGCCAGCCCCTGTTCCTTCCCTAGATGTAGTATTGTCTCTTGCAAATACCCCCACTTCTACTGGTCCAGAATTGGAAGAACCAAACATTCCACCACTACAATTGTAGGAAGTACCATAAAAATGCAAGTTAGCACCTACATTGTTACACACTTCTTGGCCTGAAGTTGTTCCAGAAAAATTTATAGCCTCGATGAAACTGGTTGTGCCCCAAGCATATTCCCCCATCACAAAATCCTTAGGCCCCCTACAAGCTTTTTCATATTCCATTTCTGTAATAGGTCGCAAAGCGGCCCAATCAAGATATGACAGTAAATCTACAAAAGAAAGATAAATCATGGCCCGATTTGGCTGAGTCGTAGTATAAGTTCCCCCGGTTAATTGAATGTTGTACATATTTCCATTATATATGTAGGATCTCGAAATTGCATGAGCTGGATCAATGGTGTTTAAAAAATCTACATATTGCCCCTGTGTGATTTCATATTTCATAATATAAAATGAAGAATAACCTTTTGGAAAAGTAGCAGGTAACGTACAAGGATAACCATTTAGACCAGTGGCAATAGTTTGGGAAGCCTCGGAGGTTACCCTGTATGGAGCACGTGGATTGGTTCCAGGTGTAAATAATGCATAAGTGCTTTGTCCATCTCCTACATAAAAAGGACCTTCAGGAATATAAACCATTTCAATACCAAACACTTTGATATCATAATTCGTACTAGCATTGAATGGAACACCACTAGTACTTCCTACAACACGTAAAGTGACAGTCTCATTAACAATGTTACCAGTTCCGTAATTAGATCTTCGAATCATGGCACCTGTATTATGACTACCTGGATTTCCCCATCTATCTACGGTAGTAATCGGTTGAGCAAAAGCAAGGCCTGCAGATAATGAATGATCAAGCATATTTGTGCTCAAAAGAGCATGATTCCACTGTCCTGAAGTATTACATTCTCTGAATTTGATAAAAACCCAAATGGCATCATGATTGGAAGGCAAACCTTGAACATACCATGAGTTTTCCCAAGATACATTAAATGTAATAAGATCATTATTAGAACCACTCCTTGTAATGTTAGTAATAATTAGATTATTACCTTTCAAGCAAATCGATATAGCAAAAGAAAACAAAATTGACCTAAAAATTTTATTCATTGATCACATATTTGCATTTTCCTCTTAATTACAAAAATAATCACAGATTAAATATTAAACAATAAAAAAATGTTGTAATACATGAATTTATACAAAAATAATTTAAAAAATTAAAGTTAACAATTGGTTAACATCAAAGAATATTTTTTAAGAATTCACCAGGTGTAACGTTCATTTTTTTCTTAAAGGCATTGATAAAAGTGCTTCGACTGCGAAAACCACTCATCTGAGCAATAGCATCGAGGGTTAAGGTTTCCTTGTATTTCTTGATGTTTTCAGTTGCTTCAGCAATTCTATATTCGTTGATAAAATTGTAAAAGTTGGTCTTTGCTTTTTCATTGATGACCTGACTGATGTATTTATAATTGGTGTTTAAAAGTTTTGCAATGGTTGTAATGGTCAAATCTGGGTTCAAATATATTTTCTCACGTTTTAATAATTCTAAAATTTGATGAAACAATGATTCCTTAAATTCTTCTGTCAAAGTGGAAGAAGTACTTTGAGAGCTTTTTTCATTACCAGGAGATTTAGAAGAATAATTACTGATCGTAATCTTTTGGCTTTCATAAAGGTTTTGAAGGTAAATATCTGCTTGCTTGATTCCAAAAAAACCTAAAAAATTAATGAAAACAATCATAATTACATAATATATGACACGAACATATGGATGATCTGGTATCATTAAATACATTGATATGTCAAAACCAGCAAATACAATGTAAATAATTAAAAAAAGCCACAACCACGAAAGAGAAATATTTTCCGTATAACTAAAATATTCTTTGATTTTCCTCTTGTGTCTGATAAGTAAATGAATGATGGCAGTTACATAAGCAATGATTTGTAAATAATATATTAAAATGAAAATATTCTTTATCATTAAGAAAAAAGAAACGTAATTATCATGTGCATAGAAATATTCGATGAACATTAATATCAAAGCCAAGAAAGAGGGTAAATAATGTAAAAGATGTTTTTTTGAAAATTGAAAATTTTCATCTGTCAATGACCGTACATAAAAATAATAAAAGGGATTGAATGAGACAAGCAAGGGAAATACCCAAATTAGCATAAAAACTTGCATTTCTTTAGAGAATAAAAAATTTGCATTAATAAAAAAGTAAAATGAAATAAGAACCATATAGATGGCCAATATACGATGTGGCCTACTAAAAATTCCTCTGTATGCATATAATTGAAGGGCATACAATATGGGCTGTAAAATCATGAAAAAATGCAAATATTCAACAATGTTTATCTCTTCCATCATGAGCAAAATTAAAAAAACCAATATTTTTACAAAAAAACAATGCGTTTATTTTTACTCGATGCCCTTGCAATTTTATTCAGGTCATATTATGCTTTTTTAAAAAAACCCATATATAATTCTAAAGGAATGAATACGTCGGCCATATTTGGTTTTGCAAACACTTTATTGGATCTAATTAAAACAGAAAAACCCACTCATATAGCTGTAGCTTTTGATTCTGAAACTCCAACACATCGCGAAACAGATTATACTTTCTACAAAGCCAACCGGCCCCCAACTCCCGAGGATCTTCTTAAATCCATTCCATATGCAAAGCTAATGACCAAACTCATGAACATTCCTGCCATTGAAGTACCCGGCTATGAAGCCGATGACGTCATTGGTACCATTGCCCATGAAGCAGAAAAAAATCATCTTATCACTTATATCGTATCCCCAGATAAGGACTTCGGGCAACTTGTAAGTTCCCGTATTTTACTCTACAAACCCTCCTCTAGCAGTAAGGAAAAAGAAATTTGGGACGTTCAGAGAGTTTGCGATAGATATGGGATCGAACAACCTATTCAACTCATCGATATTTTAGCACTCATGGGAGACCCATCTGATAATATCCCTGGTGTACATGGTATTGGCGAAAAAACTGCTATCAACCTTATCCGCCAATTTCGCTCCATAGAAGAATTATATCAACATTTGGAAAGTATCTCATCACCATCTTTACGAAAAAAGCTAGAAGAGAACAAAGACCTAGCTTTTCTTTCTAAGCAACTTGCTACTATTCAGCTTAACGTTCCTTTGGAGTTAAGATTTTCCGAACTGGAATGGAAAATTCCTTCCTTTCAAGATCTTCAACCTTTTTTTGAAGAACTTGAATTTAAAACTTTTTCTAAACGCTTCTGGGAAACCATCCAACAACTATCCAACGAAAAACCCTCTCTTAGTCGCTATCAACCAACCTTATTTGATCAAGAACATATTCCTGTCGAACAAAGAAGTGAATCCTTCGCATCCATCCATTCTATGTCTCACGAATATGAACTTATTCAGGACCCTGAACAATTAAAAATCTGGCTACAGCAGGTTAAAGATATCCTTTCTATTGATTTAGAAACAACTTCTCTCGATCCATTTTCAGCTGAAGTGGTAGGAATAGCTCTGAGTTTTAAACCCCATAAAGCTTGTTTTGTGGATACAAAAAACAATCCTTCCATCTTTCTTGAAACACTCAAACCATACTTGCAAAGTTCGTCTATCCTTATCGTTGGGCATAATTTGAAATTTGATTTATCCATTCTTAAAAAATATAAGATTGATGTTACATCTTCCATTTTTGATACGATGATTGCTCACTATTTACTGGATCCTGAAAAAAAACACGGTTTGGATTTTCTCAGTGAAGTATACTTACAATATAAAACTATTTCATACGATGAAATGATGAATAAAAAGAAAGACATACGAGAGGTTCCTCCCGAGCTCATCAGAGACTACGCTTGTGAAGATGCAGACATAGCCTTGCAACTCTACCAAACTTTCGATTCTCTTCTTAAAGAAAAGGAATTAATCGATTTGTTTTATCAGGTAGAAATACCACTTATTAAAGTTCTCATGGACATGGAATTGACGGGAGTCAAGATCAACACAGAAGAATTAAAAGAAATTTCAGTATCACTGCAAAAGGATATTGTACAAATTGAAAATGAAATTTTTGAGCTAGCTGGTAAAAAATTCAATCTCAATAGTCCTAAACAGTTAGGTGAAATACTTTTTGAAGATCTAAAAATAGATGCTAATCCTCCGAGAACTAAAACAAGGCAATATTCTACATCTGAAGAAGTTCTGCAAAAGTACACACAAGCACACCCAATCGTTAATAAGATTCTCGATTACAGAGAACTCGTAAAATTAAAAAACACATATGTAGATGCTCTGCCTCAACTCATACATTCGCAAACTGGAAAAATTCATACCAGCTTTAATCAAACTATCACTTCGACAGGTAGACTTAGCTCATCAAACCCTAATCTTCAAAACATACCCATACGTACGACAAGAGGTAAAGAAATTAGAAAAGTTTTTATTCCCAAACAAGCCGACTATTGTATAATTTCTGCTGATTATAATCAGATTGAGCTTCGCATCATGGCAAGCATGTCGGGAGATGAAAACATGATAAAAGCATTTGAAAATGATAAAGACATTCATTCTATGACAGCAGCCCGACTTTTTAATGTTGATGAAGCTCATGTTACACCAGAAATGAGGCGAATAGCTAAAACTGTCAATTTTGGCATCATCTATGGCATGTCGCCTTTTGGACTTGCTGAAAGGCTAGGGATCCCTCGCTCAGAAGCTAAGAAAATCATCGATTCCTATTTTAAAGAATTTCCAGGAATAAAAAAATACATGGAAGATGCCATCGCTTTCGCACGCGAACATGGATACGTTCAGACCCTTTTAAAACGACGTCGATATTTACCGGATATCAACTCAACCAATCCAACTGTCCGAGGCTATGCTGAACGAAATGCTATCAACATGCCCATCCAAGGAACAGCAGCAGATATGATGAAACTTGCCATGATTCAAATTCACAAATTTTTGACTGAAAAATATCCTGAAACTAAAATCATTCTTCAAATACATGATGAACTCGTATTTGAAGCACCAGAAAAAGATGCCGAGGAAGTGATGTCTTCCATATCTACCATCATGAAAAATGCATTACCGCTGGCTGTACCTATTAACGTATCCATCCAAAAAGGAAAAAATTGGCTTGAAGCTCACAACTAAAAAATTCATTTAACAAACATTATCGAAAAATTTTCCCTGTCAGAAATCAAGTTTATACAATAAGTGCCAGATTTAAGATGTGCTACGTTTATTATCTCATGGGTATTATAAAGTATTCCTCTTACTACTTCATTTCCGACTATATCATATATGACATAAGTAAAGGAACGTGTTACAACATCGGTAAAATCAATATGAAGCTCATCTTGAACAGGATTGGGATAGATTTTCAAAATCGACCGCAGATCTTCCATTCCGGCACTTAAGAGATTTATGTTTATATCGTCAAGATAAAGATTATTTCCACCATTAGAGAAAAATTCAAACTTAATTCGCATCCTATTCAGTTGAGAAACTTGACCAGCTGGAATGATAAACTCAGCTGTTTTCCATTGAGAAGGACTGGTAGGAGAAAACTCATTCTGAGTTGGATTAGCCGTTGCCCATGAAGGTCCTGAATAACTTAATTTGGTTTGCCATGTTTTGCCACAATCTGATGAAATAGCTACAAGAAACTTGTCGAAAGCAGTATCAGACGGAGTAATAATACTTCCTGGAATTATTTTACCAGCATAAGCGTATTTAAAAGAAATCTTTACAGCCTGCCCTGTGAAGGTAGTTAAATTATAGACTGGACTTACAAGTATATCCTTGCTTCCCCCACGTCCATTTTGAAAATTAGGAACGTACATCGATTTGGTTCCTGTACAACCAGTACCTGTCTTCAAAGTCCAAGATCCACCTGCTTCATTAATACTAAGAAAATTGTTCTGCCCGCCATTTTCAAAACTTTCAAAATAAGGAGCATCAATGACCTGACTGTTTGACCAAACATGAATATAATTGGTTTTCACAAGACTATCCATGCCACTAGAGTTAAAAACTTTGAGTTTTACTTTGAAAATTCCACCTTGATCGTATGTCACCAGAGGATTTTTTTGTGTAGATGATGAAGGCGTACCTCCCTCGAATTCCCAAATCCAGTTTTCCACTGGTCCATTGAAAGAAGCATCATAGAATTGCACAGTTCCTCCCTGGCAGATCATGGGTGATGGTGTATAAAAGTCAGCTATGGGTGAGCATAATTGAGTATTTGTATCGAGAACTCCTGTTTTTATAAGGTTTTCCTTGGACCATAGACTTCGCCGATAACCATTAAGAGTTGCATCTATTCTAGCCTTTTGACCTAGAGTGAAAATATTGTTACAATAACCCCATTGATAATCCATGTAATTTTCTATCATATCAGGTTCGTCAGGATTTTCGGTGCAAGTATTACGGCTACCAGGAGGATAACATTGAACTGATGTATTAATTGTTGCTTGGTCGACAGGTGGGGTATCGCTAACCTCATCACCATTTGGAGCTAAAAATGATGGACACCCACTGGAAGAAGGAATAAGACCAGCCATCAAGTTTTGAAAAGTATGATATAGATTGAAATAATGACCCGCTTCATGGGTGAAGGTTCTGTTAATCATATTGATAGGCATTCCCCCCATTTGCGTAGCAGTACCTATAGATCCAACACCATCATGACGAATTAGAACACCGTCCTTGAGCGTATCTCCACCAGTTAACATTTGTGATAGCGGATTATTAGGTGGAAATGGTGACATGCCACCTATAAAAGCCCCATCAGGAAGCGACATATCGGAAGGATAGATGTTCTTAACGACAAAAACATTCATGTAGTGCTTGGGTTCCCATGCATACTGAGCCATGGTTTCAAAATATGCAAAATTTGTGGAGGGATCGTAATGTCTGACAATACCAGAGGTGCAATTTCCATTGGGATCTTTTCGTGCTAATCTAAATTCAATCTTACAATCGGCTGCCCTGCTTTTAAAAAGATGATATGTATTAGCTGTATCAGGATTCAATTTATTAAAATCAATGTTCAGAAGGGTAAGCCCGTCCAGGACCTGTTCATCAGAAATGTTTTCAGATCCATACGTATGAATAATATGAAACACCACAGGTATAACACGCTTGCCATTAATAAGAGTGTCTGTTTTTGGGTATTGATGTTCCAATGTTGTCATTAGTTGTTTAAGATTCTCTTCAAAAATTAAATATTTTATGATTACCTCAGGATTTTGAGTAATTTTATTCTTCAATAATACGTCATCTGCATGAAAGAAAAAAGGAACCTGTCCATGGACAATTCGTAAAAAAAATAAAATTCCAACAATCCAAACCCCTTTTTTCATAGAATCATTTTTTACAAAATTAAAAATTTAACATTTCCTAAAATTAAATGATTTACTTTTGCAAAGTTTTTACCAGTTAACTCAAATATATGGTTGGGAATGAAAACCAGATATATTGATTTGATTGAGCAAACTTTTGAATTCCCGACTGAGGAATTTAAAATGATAGAAAACGAATTATACTGGCACAACATCAATTTGATGGATATCGTTGACCAATATGGAACCCCTTTAAGACTCACTTATCTTCCCAGTATAAGCCGACAGATTCAAAAAGCAAAAAGAATTTTTAACGTAGCTATTGCAAAAGCCGACTACAAAGGTGAATATTATTATGCTTATTGCACTAAAAGTAGCCATTTCCTTCACGTCATCGAAGAAGCATTAAAAAATGACATTCACCTCGAAACTTCTAGTGCTTTTGACATCAACATCATTGAAAAACTTTACGAAGACAAAAAAATAGATAAAGATATTTACATCATTTGCAATGGTTTCAAAAAACAACAATACATCGAAAACATTAGTCGCTTGATTAATAACGGTTTCCAAAACACAATTGCTGTAATTGATCATAAAGATGAGCTATTTGAATACAAAATAAAGAAGGGAATTAGGGCAAAATTGGGCATTCGCATTGCTTCTGAAGAAGAGCCCCAATTTACATTTTACACTTCTCGCCTTGGGATCCGTTATAGTGATATTTTGCCCTTTTACAACTTATATGTAAAAAATCATCCCAATTTTGAGCTCAAAATGTTGCATTTTTTTATCAACACGGGAATCAAAGATTCTGCTTATTATTGGAGTGAACTACACAAGTGTGTTAACGTCTATGCAGAACTCAAGAAAATTTGTCCGACCCTAGACATGCTCAATATAGGTGGGGGTTTTCCAATAAGAAATTCCCTTGCTTTTGATTATGACTACGAATACATGGCAGAAGAAATTATTTATCAAATTAAGAAGATATGTAAAGAGCACGGTGTTCCAGAGCCTCATATTTTCACAGAATTTGGAACTTTCACAGTTGGCGAAAGTGGTGCAGTACTTTTCAAAATCCTTGGAGGCAAACAACAAAATGACAAAGAAATGTGGTATATGATTGACGGTAGCTTCATGACAACACTTCCTGACACATGGGCCCTGAATCAGCGATTTATTTTACTCGCTCTTAATCATTGGGATTCTGAATATCAAAGAGTTTTTTTAGGTGGTCTAACTTGTGATAGTCATGATTATTATCATTCTGAAATGCATGCCAATGCGATTTATCTTCCTAAATTCACACCTGCCGATCCCCTTTACATAGGTTTTTTTCATACGGGAGCATATCAGGAGGCCCTTGGAGGATATGGAGGTATCCAACACTGTCTTCTTCCAGCACCGAAGCATGTACTCATTTATGAAGATGAAGATGGTGAATACTACACACGACTCTTTGTTAAAGAACAAAGTTATAAATCTATGCTCAAAATACTAGGATATTAAATTTTTATATATATTTGTAGCATAAAAATAGGAATCCTATGAAAAAAATTATTTTTATGATTTTCATTGGAGGATGGGTTCTTTCTCATTCCCAAATTCAACCCATTCCAAACGGAGATTTCGAACAATGGATAGATTATTCATTGGAATATCCAACAGGTTATCCTTTTCATTCCAATTCATATGAAATCGTGTTTGCATTGCCACCTGTTTCTATGAAAAAAGTAACCGATGCGTATCATGGAAATTTTGCTCTGAAATTAACGACTGTCAGCTATCAAGCACAAGACACAATTTTTGGTTATGCGATCAATGTAAGACCAAATGATAATCCCAACACCTGGAAAGGTGGTTTTCCCATCAGTGGAACCCCTACTGGCATAAAAGGGTACTATAAAGCAAGTCTTAACGGAGACCAAGCTCTGATTTTAGTTCAATTTTGCAAAACAGGAAATGTTATTGCAACATATCCTTTCCTAATAAGTTCATCAGCATCTACATATACCCAGTTTTCCTTTTCATTCAATCCCCCATTACCCACAAGTCCAGACACAGTTCAAATTGGGTTTGCATCAACCAATCCTTTTTCTGGAACTCCCCAAGTAGGAAGTTGGATCATATTAGATAGCATTTCTTTCACTGGGATTTCCACTCAACCTAGTCAATTGAACGGTAGTTTTGAAAATTGGACGACAGAAATCTATTCTAAAATTATTGATTGGAACATTTTGGGTCATCCCCTTAGTGTAAATAAAAGTACTGACGCTTACCAAGGAAACTATGCTTTACATCTTAAAAACTTTTTACAAGAAGATGATTCAATTTCGATTAAGGGCATAATTGGAACAGGAAAATGGGTTTTCGATGGATTTTCATGGAATTTGGTTGGATGTAGACCCTACAATCGACCTTATGATACACTAGTTTTTGCATATAAATATTATCCTTCCCATGATGATACAGCTCAAATAAATATTGTTTTTAAAAAAACGGGAAATCAATGGCCTACATATTGGATTAATATTAATTTAACTGATACAGGTGTTTATACAGTTGTTGAGGAACCTTTTCTTATTGCTAATGCACCAGATTCACTTTGTATTTTCATATCATCAAGTATTGACTCACATGATTCCCTCATATATGTAGGATCAGAATTATTCGTAGATAAATTGTACTTAAAATCAAAGCCGTTGGTTTCTTTACCCGATTTTGCTCTACAAAAAAACATTCGTCTCTACCCCAATCCATGTCAGGAATTTTTAACCATTGAAGCTTCACAACCTATTAGAACCATTACCATTCTTAATGCAGAAGGAAAGATACTATATTCTGAAGCTGTTCATGATGTTAGATTTGATGGCTCTATTTCTACCCTTCCTCCAGGACCGTATCAGGTTCGAATTCAGTTTGACGACATGATTTGGTATAAACCTTTCATTAAAAATTAATTACATGCCCATATTTTCAGCCCCCTTTCGGGGGCTTTTTTATTTTAATATCGATCATGACGCATATAATGGTTTGGTTTTAGTCTAATAAAACACCTTTACAAGATAATTCAAAAATTGAAGGCTGAACAAGTTTTATGGTTGTTTCTACATTCCTTCTAGTTCTAAGAAAGAAGTGTCATAGTTTAAGCATAAGGCAAATATGACAGATACTAAACATTTTCCTTATGAATAATTGATAATTTTGCTAAAAACTTTTTACATGAAAAATAAATTGGACACTATTGAAAGTGCATTAGAAGATTTACGAGCTGGAAAGATCATTATTGTGGTCGACGATGAAGATCGTGAAAATGAAGGAGATTTTGTGGCAGCAGCAGAAAAAATAACTCCCGACATTGTTAATTTCATGGCTAAATACGGCAGAGGTCTTATTTGTGCTCCTCTTACCGAAGAAAGAGCAGAAGAACTAAAACTGGACTTAATGGTCAAAGAAAACACGTCTTTGCATGAGACACCTTTTACCGTATCAGTCGATTTAATCGGCCATGGATGTACCACAGGGATTTCAGCATCCGACAGAGCGAAAACCATTTATGCCCTTGCCGATCCATCCACCAAACCTGAAGATTTGGGACGCCCCGGTCATATCTTCCCTTTGAGAGCCAAGAAAGGTGGTGTTCTCGAACGTGCTGGTCACACAGAGGCCAGCGTAGATCTTTGTAGAATTGCTGGCCTAAAGCCCGTAGCAGCCCTTGTTGAGATCATGAACGATGACGGCACTATGGCACGCTTACCTCAACTTTTCGAAATTGCTGAAAAGTTTGAGTTAAAAATTGTTTCAATCAAAGATCTTATTGCTTACCGCTTAAAAACTGAAAGCCTCATTAGAAAGGAAGAAGAAGTCCATCTACCTACGCTTTATGGTACTTTTAAATTGATCGCTTTTACACAGCTTACAAACAACATCATTCACCTTGCTCTTGTCAAAGGTGAGGTCAACACCACTGAACCTGTTCTTGTAAGAGTACATTCTTCTTGTGCTACTGGCGATATTTTTGGCAGTTACAAATGTGATTGTGGTCCTCAATTGCACAAAGCCATGCAGATGATTGAGCAAGAAGGAAAAGGACTAGTTCTCTACATGAATCAGGAAGGACGTGGAATTGGTTTGATTAATAAACTAAAAGCTTATCATCTTCAAGAACTTGGCAAAGATACTGTAGAAGCTAATCATGCCCTTGGATTTAAGGATGACGAAAGAGATTATGGAATTGGTGCACAAATCATTCGACATTTAGGCATCAAAAAAATGCGACTTATTACCAACAATCCAGTCAAAAGAATCGGCTTAGAAAGCTATGGAATCGAAATCGTGGAAATCATACCCCTTATCGTCCAGGCGAATCCATACAACATCCATTATCTTGAAACTAAGCATAACAAAATGGGACATCTGTTTAATCCAGAAGAATTAACCGATTGATATTGCACATTTCAAAAAAAATTATAACCTTTGCAGTCCCAAAAAAATAAAAATATAATTGTATGGCAGTAAGGATTAGGTTACAACGCCATGGTAGAAGAAAAAGACCCTTTTACCATTTGGTCGTTGCAGACAGTCGGGCCCCACGTGATGGGAAATTCATTGAAAAGTTAGGATATTATGATCCTTTAACTCAACCCGCCACGATTGAAATAAATTTCGAGAGAGCCCTGTATTGGTTATCGGTTGGAGCACAACCTACAGAAACGGCATCAGCAATACTTCGCTTCAAGGGCGTACTTTACAAAAGACATCTAGACATAGGTGTCCAGAAAGGAGCTCTTACACCTGAACAAGCAGAAGCTAAATTTCAGGAATGGCTACAAAAGAAAGAATTGAAACTGGTAGAATTAAAGAAAAAATACGATTACCAAAAAAATCTTAAACGAGAAGAACAACTTAAGTTGGAACGAAAAAAACGTGAAGAAAGAGAAAAGAAAAAGGCTGCCCTTACTTCTCAAGAATCATCCCAACAAGACAATCCATCTGATCATACATAACCCCTATTCATGCCTTATCCTATACCTGTTGAAGAACTGGTAGAATCAGGCATGATCGTAAAAACACATGGGATCAGAGGTAAGGTTCTCATTACTTTCAGTAATGGTTTGTTGCCTAAAAACATCAACGATTTTTGTTTTTTGAATTTTGACGGCATGTTTGTTCCTTTTTTGCCCTTAGAAGTCGAACAGCTTAATGAAACATTCTATTATTTCACTTTTCATTTCGTAGATAATATAAATATAGCAAAAAAGCTTACGGGTAAACCCATTTATCACGATGTTCGAAAATGTAAGTTTCTGGACAACAACGTCATTGGTCCTTATCTTAGCGGTTACACAGTGTATGACGAAAATGGAAATTATCTAGGTAAAATTATTGCTATTATTCGAGGTAAACAATTTTTATTTGAACTTCGTTCACCAGAAGGTAAAATCATATATCTTCCCGCCATAAAAGAATTCATTCTGAATAATGAAAGAGTCTCGAAAAAACTAACCATCCATTTTCCTACCGAGTGGAAATCTCTATTATGAATCTTGAAGTTTTCAATTTTCGAGCTTTTAAAGTTTACCAGCACGAAAAAGTGATGAAAGTTAACACAGATGGTGTATTACTGGGTGTTTTTTCCTCTGAAAAACCTTGGGAAAAGGTACTTGAAGTTGGATGTGGTCTTGGTTACATATCCCTTATGCTAGCTCAAAAAGATTCTGAAAATATTTTGGCTATCGACATAAATCCTATAGCTGTCAAAATTTGCAAGCTAAATTTCCTGATCAATCCATGGCACTACAAAATGAAAGTCAAGCATATTTCTCTACATGAATGGGTTCAACAAAATCAAGAAAAAATTGACTTGATAGTCACGAATCCACCTTACTTTGTTGATGCTTTCCCCTCTCCAAATCCATATAAAAGGTTATCACGTCACAGCAATGAAAAATGGGTGGATGAACTCATTTATGCTTCGTCATTTCTTACATATGAAGGTCAGATTCATCTTGCTTATCCGTTTATTAGTTCATTTTACGTTGAGAAAAAATTTTTTCTACATGGGCTCCATGTTCATAAACAATGGATTATTCGATCTTTTCGAACTTCATATCCATATTTAAGGTTGCTTTCTTTTAGCAAAATAAAACCTGAAATTGTCATTACCGAAAATCTTATCATTCAATCGGACGATCTAACCTATACAGAAGAATATAAAACAATGGTTGGTTCATTTCTCCACATTTGAAAATGTTTTATTTTTGCAAGAGTTTTTTCAATGAAAGTAAGGATAGTAAATAAGAGTAGCAATCCACTTCCATCATATACCACCGCTCAATCATCTGGTCTTGATTTGCAAGCACATCTTGACGAGCCTATAACTTTGCAACCCATGGGTCGTGCTTTAATATCAACTGGAATTTTTATAGAACTTCCTGATGGTTTCGAAGCACAGGTAAGACCAAGAAGCGGTCTAGCTATTAACCATGGAATTACAGTATTGAACACCCCTGGTACCATTGATGCTGACTATCGAGGAGAGATTAAAGTTATTCTCATTAACCTAAGTGACAAACCTTTTACCATTAGACCCGGAGATAGAATCGCACAACTCGTTATATCTTCAGTTGTTCGGATAGAATGGGATGAAGTTCATTCCCTTCAAGAAACCATCCGTGGTGAAGGAGGATTCGGTCATTCCGGTATTTAAAAAAGGAGGAATTATGAAGCTCATTATTCCAATGGCAGGTCAGGGGAAAAGGATGCGCCCCCATACCTTAACTGTCCCTAAACCACTTATTAAATTAGCTGGTAAGCCCATCGTAGAAAGATTGATAGATGAAATTTTCTCGCTTACTGAATCTCCCATTTCTGAAATTGTCTTTATTATTAATAATTTCGGAGAAGAAATAGAAAGATATCTCTTACAGCTTGCTCATAAATATCAAGCTACAGGTCATATTCGACATCAAGATAAACCTCTTGGAACAGCTCATGCTATCTCTTGTGCTGAGGAGTTTCTTGAGGAGAGTGTAATCATAGCTTTTGCCGACACGTTATTTTTTACCAAGCAAAAAATCAAAACTGAATTGGACTCTGTCATATGGGTTAAGGAAGTTGACAATCCATCAGCTTTTGGAGTCGTCAGAGTCGATTCTGAAAATAGAATTATTCAATTTCATGAAAAACCTAAACAATTGGTTTCTAATCTTGCCATCGTGGGTGTTTACTACTTTAAAGAGGCTTCATACTTGAAGAATGAAATTAAGTTTTTATTAGCAGAACACATTATGGAAAATGGTGAATACCAGCTAACGGATGCATTAAAAAATCTCCTCAACAAAGGAATGAATTTTTTTGCTTTACCCATTGATGAATGGTTGGACTGTGGAAATAAAGATGCTACGGTATATTCAAATAAAAGAATTTTAGAAAGACATGGCGAAAACATCATTTCCTCCACATGTTCTATTGAAAACTCAATCATTATCCCTCCATGTTATGTAGGTCATCATGTTAAAATTTCTAACAGCATTATAGGCCCCTTTGTTTCCATTGAAAACCATACACACATTAAAGATTCCATAATTACTAAATCCATTGTTCAAAGCCATAGCTACATTGTCAATGCTAACATCGACAATTCCATGGTTGGCAATTACGTTGAATATCACGAAAAACATAAAGAATTAAACGTAGGAGACTATACAATCATAAACTAATGTCGAAAGTCATTTTTTATTTCATTTTATTAGGAATTACAGTTACTTCATGCAGGACAAAAAAAAATGAGGTAAATCAACCTCAGCAGCATTCCAGTATAACTCTCACAACTCAATACATCGAAGCTTTCCGGCAGGCATTTCTTCAGCAGAACGAAACTGCTAAAGACATTTTCAACAGTATTCTTGAAACACATCCTTGGCATCATCCTTCGCATTACGAACTTGGCAAATTATTTTTTAACGAAGGTAAATATGACAAAGCCATCGAACATTTAAATAAAGCTGTAAAGCTTGATCCCAATAACATATGGTATAAGATCCTCCTAGCCCAGTCTTATATTATGATGGGCGAATATAAGGATGCCATTGAGGTTTACGAAAAACTCACACGCCAATACCCTAACAGTTCAGATTTTCTAATCAAGCTTGGAGACTTGTATTTTCAAGCAAACAATGCTACCAAAGCCCTAGAAACCTTTAACTATCTCGAAAAAAAAATTGGACCAACTGAAGAAGTTTACAGAAGAAAATTTGAAATTTATCTAACTATAGGGCAAGAAGAAAAAGCTTATCAAGAACTTGCCACAATGCTCAAAACCATCCCTGGTAACCCTCAATATTCTTTAAAATTAGCTGAATACTATTTTAAAACAGGAAGAATTCATCTGGGATACGATTATCTTCAAAAAACTCTTTCATACGATCCTTCCAACACACTAGCAAATCTCTACTTGGCAGATTACTACTTTCTTATCAAAGATACGTTAAAGGCAAAAGAACAGGTAAATTCTCTGATTGAAAGATCAGACATTTCAGTAGATGATAAAGTTTTTATCGTGCTTTCTCTCATGCAAAAAGATCTGTATGGTGATTCTTTAATTATTTTTTCTTTTATAAATAATCTTATTAAGCAATATCCAGATGATCCTAAAATTTATGCTCTCAGTGGTGATGTGCATTTTCAAAGAAATCATCTTTCAGAAGCTATTGAATTTTGGAAGCGATCTATTCATCTTGATTCCTCTCGATATTTAGTCTGGGAAAATTTGTTGTACGCTCAGTTTCTGACTGATGATCGACAAGGTTTATTTACTTTTGTACCCCGTGCCATGGAACTTTTTCCCGAACAACCTCACTTGCAATTTTTTCACTATTACCTCGAATTCATTAAACAAAATTTTGAAGCAATTAATTCTCAACTGAAAAATTATGTTAAATATTTCAAGGATAAAGAACTAGAGAGATTTACTAAAATCTTACTTTCTTTGAGCAATCTTTATTCGGTACCAAATACTCCTGAAGAAGCAATTGTTGCTGAATTAGAAAAATCTGGAATAGAAACATTCTCTTATATGTACTTCTGTTTTTTGATCCAAGTCAAAACCGATACCCTTAAAGCTCTTAGCTGGGCTAGTAAGCACCCTTTTAAAAATCTTACACATTTAACTTACCAAAATGCAATTAAAGCCTTTTACGAAAAAAATTATAAACAAGCTTCATTTTTAATTCATAAAACAGAATATCAAAAAGAATTTTTTCCTGAAATTTTGGAACTTGCTGGAGATATTGCTTTAAAAGAGGGATCTTCGGAAGAAGCCATTGATTGGTGGACATATGCTTATGCCCTCACTAAATCACCTCGTATTAATATCAAACTTCAAACTCAATTAAACTATGAAAAAAAATAATTACTTCTGGCTGTTTATTTTTTCTGTGAATATGATCGTTTTGCTTACTAGTTGCAAAATTTTTAAAAAAACCTCCAATATCCCTTCTCAGTCTCAAGAACAAATCGAACAAAAAACAGTTCACCATCATACTGATAGCATTTTTAAAAAGTTAGAAAGAAATTACTTGAATTTTACTACGATGTCAGCAAAATTTTCTTGTACTTTTACCGACGATAAAAAAGATAAAACTACATTTTCTGGATCTTTGAGAATCAGGGCTAATCAGCTTGTTTGGGTCTCCATCAATACTCTTTTGAATATCGAATTTGCAAGGATCTTACTTCGTCCTGATTCGGTCTTTTTTATTGATCGAGTTGGCAAGTTTTATTTCAGTGGAGATTATTTAAACGTTTCACAACTTTTCTTTATCAATATGGACTTCGACATGATATATTCTTTACTATTAAACAAAGATTTTTCGTACTATGAAACAAGTTTTTTTAAAATAATGCGTGACGAGAACCATCTCCGTCTTTCTACCCCTGCTAGAACTAAAATCAAAAAATATGTCAAAAAAAGAGAGGATCTTGAAAGAATTTATATGCAGGATATATGGATCGATACTACTTACTGGAAAATTAGAAAACAAAGAATAAAGGAAATATCTAATCCTAATCAAACGTTTACGTTGGAATACAACGATTTTCGAAGTATTGATCATAATATTTTATTTCCTTATGAGTATAACATTGAAATACTGTCAGATAAAAAATTTACTTTATCCATTATACTTGAAAAGGTGTCACTTAATGACTCCATCATTACCAACTTCAGAATTCCATCAGATTATAAAAATTTTCTTGAAAAGAAATGACAAAAGGATGCTTTTTTTTATTTTTATTATGGATCTGTACGTTTAGCATAACTGCCCAAAAAAAAGAAAACATCATTAAATACAAGAAAGCTCAAGAAAAAATAGAACAAGAAATACAGTTCCTCAATGATGAAATATCTCGAATAGCTAAGAGTCAAAAAAATTTATATGACAAAGCCATTATGCTTAGTAAGCAAATCAGCCTTTACGAACAATATCTTTCCTCAATTAATAATGATATTCTGTTGATCTCAGAACAGATTCACGAAAAAGACAAGATGATTTTTCATCTTGAGCAAAACATTGAAATTTTTCGAATAAAACTTAAAGCTCTCATAAAAGTGATTTATTTGCTACGTTCCCCTACCTCAAGGTTGGCATTTTTGTTTGGTTCTACTTCTCTTCAAATGGCCTACAATAAATACCTTTACATGAATCATATCAGAAGAAAAATCATAAAACTTATCGAACAACTTAGGGATAGAATGACTATACTTCAAAAAGAAAAAGAGCATCTCCTAACATTACAAGATGAAAAATTCAATACACAAAAAAAATTGTTAGCTTCTATCGAAAAATACCAGCAACTTTTGCAAGAACAAAGTAAACTCAGAACAGAAGCCAAACGTAAAGAAAAAGAACTTCGCCGACAACTCGAAATCAAAAAAAATGAAGTGGAAAAACTTAACAAAAAGATTCAAAAATTAATAGCTGCATCTGAAACATCTTCTTATGGTTCAAAGAATAGTCCTACACCTTCAACGCAAAAAGATCCATCCATTACTTCAAAAAGCGAAAAAAAGAATTCATCATTTATCAACCAACGCGGTTCTCTTCCTTGGCCTGTGAATGGAACCATCATAGGTTATTTTGGCGAACAATCTCATCCTTTACTTGAAGACATACATTACAAAAATAATGGTATAGATATTTTATGTAAAAATAATTCAATAGTAAGAGCCGTGTTCGAAGGTATCGCGACTCAGGTTGTTCCTCTTGAAAATGATAATTTTTTAGTTATCATTCGTCATGAGGACTATTTAACTGTTTATACTCAACTCACTGAAGTTTTTGTTGAAGCAGGAAATTCTGTCAGTGCTGATCAGCCCATTGGAAAAATAACCAAGAAAGATAATGCTGTTGTACATTTTGAAATTTGGCATGAAAAAACTCCTCTCAATCCCCTGGATTGGTTAAAAAAATAATTTTTTTTCAATGATTGAAATAAAATTTTATAATTTAGCAAACCAATCGGGAGAGATGCTCGAGTGGTTTAAGAGGCACGCCTGGAGAGCGTGTATACCCCAAAAGGGTATCGTGGGTTCGAATCCCACTCTCTCCGCAAGCTAATTTCAAAACAATAGGTATGAAAAAGCGAATAGTTTTATTGAGCATTTTAAGCGTATTTATGCTTGTTAACCTGAATGTGGCTTTTGCGCAAACAAAGCCTAATGCAAAAGCTGACACTATCCAAAAAGATACAACTAAAAAGGACACTGCAAAAACAACAGCAGCAACAACCACTATGCAAACTACCGAACCAACGACAGAAAAAACTTTTCACCAGGTTCTCAAAGAAAAATTTATCGAAGGTGGTGCCGGCTGGATGACCCCCATCCTTCTCGTGTTAGTATTAGGACTTGCCATAGTAATTGAACGCATCATCTATCTAAATCTGAGTAGAATCAATACTCAAAAATTTCTCGAGGAAATCGAGAAACTTCTACAACAAAACAATGTAGATGGTGCTAAAGAATTAGCACGTAATACAAGAGGGCCCGTTGCTAGTATTGTTTTCCAAGGTCTTGATCGCTATCATGAGGGTATCGAAAACATTGAAAAAGCTGTTGTTACCTACGGCGAAGTTCAAATGGGAAGACTCGAAAGCGGTCTTTCATGGATTGGCCTTTTCATTGCTCTTTCTCCCATGCTCGGTTTTTTGGGTACTGTCGTTGGAATGGTTCAAGCTTTTGATGATATAGAAAAAGCCGGTGATATTTCTCCGACCATTGTTGCTGGTGGTATGAAAGTGGCTCTTCTTACAACTGTTTTTGGTCTTATTTCTGCCATTATTCTACAATTGCTTTACAGTGTGGTGGTATCATTGATTGAATCTCTTGTCAATCAAATGGAAGACGCTTCTATTTCTTTCATGGACATTATTTACAAAATCAAAAAGTAAAGACCCATGAAAAAAAACAAGTTATTGCAATTTGGACTAATCCTTCTTCTTATTATTATTGCTCTTGTTTTGTCATTAGGATCAATAGACCTTAGGCTATATGTCGCTTATGCTGCTGGATTGATTGCCATTTTGTCTGCTTTAGCTTTTTCTGTCTTAAACCTTTTTACCAACTTTAGAAAAAATGCAAAAGTCCTAGGAATTATACTTTTTGCAGTTGGACTTTTTATAATATACTATTTCATTACACCACGCACAGATATTGACCCCATGATTTTAGAAAAAACAGGTACTTCTCTAAGCTGGAGTCCTATCATTGGAGCAGGGCTTTATTTTTTATATACTCTACTGGGTTTTTTTATCCTAATCATCATCGGTTTTTCCATAAGAAATCTAACGAAATAAGATTGCCATGGCAAAGAAAGTTCCTGAATTGAATACCTCTTCCATGGCTGACATCAGTTTTCTTCTGCTGACATTTTTCCTACTAACTTCAAGCATTGATACTGACTCTGGTTTATTACGTAAGCTTCCCCCTCTTCCCACTCAAGAGCAAGAAGACATTAAGGTGAAAGAAAGGAATGTATTAGCAGTACTCATAAATGCCTACGATAAGCTCATGGTTGAAGGTAAGATTATGGAAGTTAAAGATCTACGCAAAACAGTTAAAGAATTTTTCCTTAACCCTTACAATGATCCTAATTTGCCTGAAAAAACTGAAATTGAACTTCCGTACGTTGGAAAATTCATGAAATCCAAAGGAGTAATTTCACTTAAGAACGACCGAGGTACATCCTATGAAATGTACATTAAAGTATCCAACGAAATCACAGCGGCTATTAATGAACTAAGAGATGAACTTTCTATGAAGGTCTTTGGAAAGAAATTCAGAGATTTGAGGGACGAAACCCAGATCAAAGCCATTTCCGATGCATACCCCATGGCAATTTCCGAAGCAGAACCAGAAGATGTAGGAGGAGGAAAAAAATGAGCATTTTTAAAAAGTCAGAAAAAAGAGAAATACCCGGCATCAGCACAGGAAGCATGTCGGATATTATTTTTATGTTTCTTTTCTTTTTCATGGTTATCACTAAAATACGTGAAGCAACCTTATTGGTTAAAGTGACTCCACCTGCTGCCACCGAAATCCAGAAATTGGAACGAAAAAATCTTGTTTCGTACATTTACATCGGGGTTCCTATAAATCCTAAATTTGGAACAGATGCACGAATCCAAGTAAACGACCAATTTATTACCATAGCCAATGTTATTGATTTTATTGAAAAAGAAAGAGCTGCCCGCTCTGAAGCTGACCGACCTTTTCTGACTACTTCTTTGAAAGTTGATAAAAAAGTTAAAATGGGAATTGTTACCGACGTAAAACAGGAACTTCGAAAATGCGGTGCATATAAAATCAACTATTCCACCAAAAAAGGAAAGGTGGTAGAATAGGCCTGTTGCAAATATGCAAAGTCGTCCCACGTGGACGACTTTTTTTATATAAACAAAAAATTATGAATTCTTTTTACAGTAAAGAAGAATTATTATCAATTGGATTTAAAACAGTAGGAGAAAATGTTTTGATAAGCAGGAAGGCAAGCTTTTACAGTCCATCGGAAATCGAAATTGGTAATCATGTAAGAATAGATGATTTCTGCATTCTTTCGGGAAAAATAAAACTTGGAAATTACATACATATATCTGCACAATGTGCTCTTTATGGACAAGCTGGTATTACTATGGAGGATTTCACTGGTCTGTCTCCAGGAACTATCGTTTTTTCAGCGACTGATGATTTTTCAGGTGAATATTTGATTGGACCTATGGTACCTCATTCATTTCGTCATGTGATAGAAGGACATGTTTTTATCAAGAGATTCGTTCAAGTTGGTGCCAGAAGTGTTATACTGCCAGGAGTAATTCTCGAAGAAGGCTGTGCTGTTGGAGCTATGTCGCTTATAACCCAATCACTTGAAGCATGGAAAATTTACGCCGGTATTCCTGCTCGATTTATCAAAGAAAGAAGCAGAAGGATGTCAGAATTAACCACCCTTCTGCTCAGCAATTCATTATAAGAACAGGCCTCAATGTTTACATTCTTCTTGCTTTTTCTTGCAACAAGATGATTTTTTTCTACAATTTTCCTTTTGGGAAGGTTCAGAAGTTTTTAAATCATTGTTTTGATCGGTTTGAGTAAGATCCGTTGCCTGATAACCAAGTTTTTGAATGGCTTCAACTAATTTTTCTGGTGAAGTTTGCTGAGAATGGTACTTTACTGTAACAATTTTTGTTTCGAGATCGGCAATGGTTTCGACAACTCCTTTGGTATAAGCAAGTTCGTTTTCGATTTTTTTCTTGCAGTTTTGACAGTGCATGTTAGTAAGAATTTTAACCTCTCTAATTTCGTCCTGACCTAAAATTGCCATATACACGCTCATTAGGCCAAGAAAAATAAAAAAACGGATTGTTTTCATAGCTTTATGTTTTAAAGGATAACGTATCTTATTCCAATGTAATACATTCGACCCTCCAATGGAGCCCAAATAATACCTGATTCAAATTGATTTGAATAAGGTCTTTGGTAACCTAAAATAGGATTCTTTTGTTTATAATTTGTCAAATTTTCAATGCCACCATAAACCTTCCATCTCTTCCAGTTCTTAGTTACTTGAACATATCCTGTGAGAAACGATGGAGAAAAATCAGGCAATTGATCGACGATGTAAAAACTCCTATCAGGGAGCCTTGTTTTTCCATACCAAAGTAGAGTTAGATCAAGAATCCATTTTCGCTGATTGGTAAAGAAAGATAGTGTAAGCAAAGCTCTATGAAAATTGAGCAATGGTTGCATCTGCATAATGCCATTCAGATTAGGGTAATAACGCCTGTTCAACTGAAAGGCAGTCCTGGCTTCAAAATGCTTTGTTGGACTTACAGATAGCTCTGTAAGCATCGAGTGAGCATAAGACTTATTAGTAGAAGAATAAACGTAAATAAAAGATGTATCATGCTCGATGTCAAACAACATTTGAGAAAAAAAGTAAGTGTAAAAATAATCAAGCGAAAAAGTAAAATCACATCCAAAAAGAGTAAAATATTTCATTAATGCAATACCATTATTCACTGCTTTTTCATATGAAATGGGATTTTCCCATCGAATTTTTCTATTGGACGTAAACAAGAAAGGAGTTTCGGTAAAAATCATAGGATAATGAACTCCTAAGCCGGAAGTGATACGTAAAATTGTCTTGTCTGAAATGTTATAACGAAGATGCAAACGAGGTATCAACCGAGAACGTTTATCAAATGAATGATAATCTATCCTACTTCCAGCTTGTAATGTCAATTTCTTACCCAAAAAATAAGTATGCTGATAAAAAATCCCAGTAGTTACGGGAAACACTACCCAATTGCTATCCGAAAAAGATTGAGCATAATAATCTAAATACATATTAAAACCAGCATCAAACTCATGTTTATCAGGTACGATTTCATAGCGATAGAGAATAGCAGCGTAATAGTTATTTTGTCGACAATCATATTCCTTAAGACCAAACTTCATAGAAGCATCGATAAAAGTTGTAGATTGAATAAACCCCCATGCAGATTTTGAAGAAGCAACATACCCTCCTTTTGTATATAATTCAAAGACTTTGTAATTCACATGGGTTTTCCACGCACCATGAAAATCATCGATATGCGCATAAGAACTATTGGTGAGTTGACCACCAGATCTGTCATCGTAGATTGCGCGAAAGCCACTTCTAAACTCCCACTTTTTTGACGCAAAGAGTTGCCCGTAAGCCTGAAAGGAAAATCTATCCTCCAAAGGTGCATCCATAAAACCATCTCGATTATGGTCCATAGACATCCATCGACGGTAAGCATGAGCAAACATAACCATCCCTTTTTTCGAACTACCCAACGTTTTACTCAGATTAATTTCAGTTTTTCCCTCGCCACCTACGAAAAGATCTACATAAAGATTTTCAGCATCACCAGGTTTTTTTGGATTTATGTTAATCTGTCCGGTAATACTTTCTGATCCGTGAGTCAGATCGGCCGCTCCTCGAGATACATCTATCGCACTGATCCAACTAGCAGGTATAAATTGTAAAGTATAACTGTTTCCTGCCCCTCGCATGTAGGGCACATTGTCCATAAGCATTTGAACATACTTCCCAGAAAGACCCAAAAATTGTATTTGCTTAGCTCCACTTACTGCATCTGCATAGGTTACATTTACGCTGCCAGTTGTCTGGAAACATTCACTTAAATTGCAACAAGGGGCTCTTTGCAATTCATTTTGATGCAAAGTTTGCTTCCACTGTGGACTTAAATAACTCATCTCTACGGTCCTCCTAGAAGTAATGAGAATCTCCTTCAAGATGAGATTTTCATTTAAGTAGACATTAATATTTTTTGATTCCTGGTTAACATCTATTACCATCGTATCAGACACAAATCCAACATAAGAAACTACCAGCGTGTCAGGTAACTGATATTTTTCTATCGCAAAAAAACCTTTATCATCTGTCACTTTCACTACCTTTGAGTTAATCAGGACAATGTTCGAATAAGGAAGGTAGAAGGTATCATTACCTCTGACGCCCCAGACTCTTCCTACGATTTGACCATACCCAACGATAAATATATATGGAAAACAAATAATAAAGAATATTTTTCTCATAGCGATCTGTTTTAAATAAGTGGTATTTTGAAAGGTTGTGATAGAAATACTGATTAAAATCTCAAGTTCTAAAACACGAAAATTTTAAATAAAATGGTTCATTACGCAAAAAAATAAAATAATCTTCACGTGAATAAAAATTGCAAAATTCCTTGTTCAATTTTAAGAAAGGATGAGGTGGTAAGACAATATTTAAAATGAACTTTTCAAAAAAAAATATGGGAAAAAATGAAAAAGAAATTCTCTCACAACAAGAACCTACATTAAATCGAATGTTTAACTCCGAAGGTTCATTTTTATGATTGCTGCAATTTGCATCTTCTCTTTCATGATCACATTTACCAAAAAAAACATGAAAAGTTTGTTTTTCATGACATATATGAATAGCATAAAGCTGGAACAATACCTGCTGAATAAATAAAATTGCTATAAGTATGTATATAGGATATGAACTTTTCACGTAACAAATATAATCAAATAAAAAAAATGTAATAAGAAGATGATCTTTATCAAGGTTTTACGATGTCGAGTAGCTCTACTTTAAAAATGAGTACAGATCCAGCTGGTATAGCAGGCAAAGAACGATCACCATAACCTAATTCACTTGGAATATAAAATTCATAAATAGATCCAACTGGCATGAGTTGCAAGCCTTCCTGCCAACCTGCAATTACACCGTTGAGATTAAATTCAATGGGTTGACCACGATCATAACTTGAGTCAAAAATTTTTCCGTCTATGAGCTTACCTTCGTAATGCACCTTCACCTTACTATTTAAAGTTGGCTTGGGACCATTTCCTTCTTGTATAACCTTGTATTGCAATCCACTCGACGTGACTATAACTCCAGGTTTGTTTTTATTTTCTTCAAGCCATTTTTTGCCAGCTTCCTTGTTTTTCTTTGCTTCTTCTGCCTGAGCCTCCTCCATTTTCCTTTGGAGTTCTCGTTGCAATCGTTGCATTACAGCATTGAATTGTTCTTTAGTGAAAATAGTATCTTTTCCTACCAAACCATCGCGTATGCCTTGGAAAAGCAGGTTTTCATTTACTTGGATTTTATTCATGCTAAGACTTCTGCCTATATCGGATCCAATCATATAACTGACCGTATCACTAAATTGAGTAAAAGTTAGGGTGGTCACTGTTGACTTTTTGCTTCTGTTTTTCTTTTGCTTTTGAGCATATACAACCACATTTCCCACCACCAAAAAAATAAACAAGGTAATGAATCTTATTTTCATATAATAATTATTTGGGTTTTACATAGCCACGTGGCTCGAGCAAATTTAAAGCATTTTCGTTCACAAATTTCATAAATTCCATAAGCTCTTTTTTAGTTTGAGTTTTTTGAAAATAAACATAATGTTTCAAAGCAAAACCTTCAGGATATTTTCCTCGAAGATATGCTTTTTTAAGATGATTAATTTGATCATAAAACAACTCGTCATCCGAAAGAAACTGATCATCGTTCAAATCGAGAAAAAGAGGATAAATACCTTTTTTTCTTAAACCACTTCGAAGATCATATACGTCACGTAATGAAATACACGCCAAACCACCTTTAGAAACACTAAGGTTTTGTTTCACTTGATCATAAGAAGGAACTATATGATGTGAATGAATCCTAACTTGAAAATATTTATGCAGTAAAATATTGACTGGATGATTTTGAGGAGGAACAAAAACTTGGAGGGATTGAGACGGCACATCTTTGAGAATTTGATTCCAATTTCGAATTTCATAACTTGATAAAACCTTTTTCAAAGTTTGCAAATCTATTCCTGTTTGAACCAATCGAGGTAGAACCGGATTATCAAAATTTAAAGCGAAGAGATAAATTTCATTGACAAGGTTTTTATAAATAAAAAGAGTATCTAGTTCAAAACTTGAAAAAACAGCATCAAAGACTGTGATTTTTAAAATAGAATCGATCTTTTCCGAATTAATTTCTTGCAACCTGATTGTCTTATCTGGATGTATGAAAGAAAATTCTTGAGCAAGAACCCTAGCAATATCATAAGATTCAGTAGTATAACCAATGATAAGTGGTGTTGCCTCTATCTTCTCTTCTGTGGCAGGATGATCTGAAACCTCGCGAGTATTGTCCTTTTTCCTACACCCTATCAATAACAATACACTTAAAATTACAAGAAACGCAATTCTCATAGACTTAAAAGATTTCATTGAGCAAAGAATCGTCAACCAGATAAGGTATAGTAACTTGAAGATCAGGATAATTCTTTAGAGTTCGATGCAAAGTTGATAAAGCATTTGGGTTTCTAGCCCAGGCACGACGAGCTATTCCATTATTTACATCCCAGAAAAGCATCATTTTTAAACGACGAGAAGCCGCATCGGATCCATCAAGAACCAACCCAAATCCTCCATTGATAACCTCCCCCCATCCTACACCACCACCATTATGTAAGGAAACCCACGTAGCCCCCCTGAAAGCATCACCAACAAAATTTTGCACAGCCATATCGGCCGTAAACCTAGAACCATCATAAATATTAGCAGTTTCCCTATATGGGCTATCTGTTCCTGAAACATCGTGGTGATCTCTCCCTAAAACTACAGGAGCAGATATTTTCCCTGTTTTAATGGCATCGTTGAATGCTTGTGCAATGCGAATTCTTGCTTCAGAATCGGCATATAAAATGCGAGCCTGCGAGCCAACAACCAGTTTGTTCTCCTCAGCCTTTTTGACCCACATTATATTATCTTTCAATTGTGGGTGTATTTCTTCCGGAGCCTCTTTATAGTATTCTTCAAGCACTTCAGCGGCAATCTGATCGGTCACTCTTAAATCTTGAGGATCCCCGGAAGTACAAATCCATCTAAAGGGACCAAAACCATAATCAAAACACAAAGGCCCCATAATATCTTCAACATAACTTGGATATTTAAATCTACCATCGGGCAACATAACGTTAGCCCCAGCTCGACATGCTTCGAGAAGGAAAGCATTCCCATAGTCAAAAAAATACATGCCTCGTTCTGCATGCTTATCAATCAATTCTACTTGTAAACGTAAAGATTCATGAACTTTTTTCTTAAACTCCTCTGGTTTTTCAACCATCCAACGCTGAGCTTCTTCGAAACTTAAACCAACAGGGTAATAACCCCCATTATATGGATTATGTAATGAAGTTTGATCGGAACCTATTTGAACGAAAATTTTTTCTTTATAAAGATATTCCCATAAATCGACAATGTTTCCGGCATAAGCAAGAGAAACTGCTTCATGCTTAGTCATGGCCGACACCACACGCTTACCTAAGCGAGATAAATCATCATACGCTTCATCAACCCATCCCTGTTCAAATCTTTTTTTCAAAGCCTTTGGGTTAATTTCTGCAACGATACTAACTAGGCCTGCTATTTTAGCTGCCTTAGGCTGAGCACCACTCATCCCACCCAGCCCCGACGAAACAAACAACATTCCCCTTATGTCTGGGGAATTTCCAACTTTTTTTCGTGCAGCGTTGAGAATAGTAATAGTAGTTCCATGAACAATACCTTGTGAACCAATATACATGTATGATCCAGCTGTCATCTGACCGTATTGAGTGACGCCTAAAGCATACATTCTCTCATAATCTTCCAGTTTGCTATAATTTGGTATGACCATACCATTAGTTACCACCACTCGAGGAGCATCAGGATGACTTGGAAAAAGGCCAAGAGGATGTCCACTGTAAATGACCAATGTCTGTTCGTCCGTCATGGTAGCAAGGTATTTCATAGTGAGTAAATACTGAACCCAATTTTGAAATACTGATCCATTACCGCCATAGGTTATGAGTTCATCAGGATGCTGTGCAACTGCAGGATCAAGATTATTCTGGATCATGAGCATAATGGCTGCTGCTTGAACCGACCGCGCAGGATATTCCCAAATGGGCCTAGCGTACATAGGATAATCGGGCTTAAATCGATACATGTAAATATGCCCATATTTTTCTAGTTCCTCAGCAAATTCCCTTGCAAGAATCGG
Organism: Bacteroidales bacterium; assembly: GCA_026418905.1. Lineage (NCBI taxonomy): Bacteria > Pseudomonadati > Bacteroidota > Bacteroidia > Bacteroidales > Bacteroidales bacterium. The sequence goes on from JAOAAK010000003.1 coordinate 29,342, forward strand.
ATGCCACTCGGGTTTAAAATAACGAAGGGCATTTTTTATAGCTAATTTTTTTTCTTCTTGTGTCAGATGAGTTCTACGTTTTGGAGCATGATTGACATTGGGATCCAATGATTTCCTTGGAGGTAGTTCATCCGGAATACCTTGCAAAATGGCTTGACGAAAATCCTGCATATCGTATAGTTTTAAGCAAATTTACATCTTTTATCTTATATCTTCCTGGCATAAATTAATATTCTAATTTTAAATCAAGTAGATTTAATACATTTCTTGTTTATCCCACCATCAGTGATGGGCATTTATAATAAGAAAAAAGTTTGATGTTTACATAACAATAACATCTTTTGAGTTAACAGATTGGAATAGTAATTAAGTTAAAATTTAATTCACAAAAAATTTAGTCAAAAATAAAATTTTAAAAAATAAAGTCAAATATTTACTTAGATAAAATTTATCAATTAACTTTAAAGATTTGATCATTATTTTCTTTGAAATGATTTAAGCAAATAAAAAATAATAATTACACGTTATCAAAGAATTAAGTTAATCATTTTTCAAAATAAAAAAATTTTTTTAGCATAGATGAAATCATGTATTGACACTATTAGCTATCTTAATTTTTTGCCTTTATTTCTTCGGTAGTTGAGCAAAAGCATAATAGCTTTTTTTACCTTTCTTACTTAAAGTGGAACGAAGATGTTATTTCTTTGTAGATCTGTTAATCGCCTATTATCGAGGCATACTATGCTTTTTATACTCTTATTCTTATACTTAATTACTCTTAATTGGTTATCTAAAGTTACTTTATAGGAGAATACTTTGCTTACAAATAAAAAAGAGCAGCTGTGCAGCTGCTCTTAGATAAAAGTGAAACGCTTTTACTTAATTTCAATGGTTTTGTTCTTCTTAGAAACGTATTCTTCCTTTTTAGGTAAAATTACACTGAGAACACCGTTTTCATAAACAGCATGAATCTTATCAGCATCTACATGATCTGGTACGATAAAGCTACGACTAAAGCACGAATAGTTGAATTCACGACGATGATAGTCTTTGCCTTTTTCTGTTTTTTCTTCTTTCTTTTCGGAGCTGATAGTTAGAGTGTTGTCATTTAGTTCGATCTTGAAATCTTCCTTCTTGTAGCCTGGTGCTGCAACTTCAATTTCAAAAGCCTTTTCAGTTTCAGCAATGTTGATTTTAGGGATGGTTCTTAATTCCGTTGATAAAGAACCAACAAAGGGAAAATCTCTGAAAAATTCTTCGAACAAACTTGGAATTAAATCACTTCTGACCGGTAACATAGCTTTGCCCTCCTTTCTTTTTTATGTTTAACTTCATCCTCTTATTTCCAAAGTATATACCATTTGCATAACTTTCAACAAAATATTGATTATCAAAATCTTATGGTTTTAGTCTTTAATGCCAAATTGGCATAACTCATATATTTATTGTGTCAAAATGACATATTTTATTTAAAAACTTTTTTCTACTTGCATGTTGCAACCATTTAACTCTCTGATTTATCAAAGTTGGAAGGCAAGATATGATATGAGGTATGAATAATTAATGAGTTGGATGATTATTACTTTAATTTATATAAAAACGAATCACTTTTTTTATTGCTTCTTGACAAACCTTACAAAAATTGTCGTAAATAGGTGATTTCATGCTGCAATCATACGAAGGACGATATATGCCTTTTTCACTATATCCTCCTCCCTCAAACACGCCAATTTCTTTTTCCCAAGTGGCTACAGCAGGAGTTGGAATTGGTGTCTTAGGTTTCACCATGGAACTCCATTTTTTTTCAAAACTCACAAGGGTCGTGATGTTAGGCTCCCAAGGTTCGTAATTCAAATTGTAAAAATTTTTCACACTCACCTCCGACGTCCAATATTCATCTGCAAGACCAGCTATAGAATGACCTGTTTCATGAATGACTAGAAAATTTGTATATGGGTTATCGGAAGGACAAGTAGCATAGAAGTTATAGATCCCTCCCCCACCATACACGTCAGTATTAATTAACAATATTATAAAATCGTATGGTATTTGGCTTATATAATCGTGAAGTAAAAAAACTCGCTCAGTCATAAGGTAGCGATCTATACCCAACGTATTAAATGAACAAAGCATAGAATCACTAACTGACATTGGAATAAAGACAGTCCAGGCAGAAATGAATTTTCTAAATTCTTTGTAAGGCTTACAATGAAGAAGATATTGAATGACCCGCTTAGCGTCCTGTATAAATTTTTGCTTTTCGCCAGGTTTATACCCATCAGCTACGATGACAATATCCATCACATTTTCAGGTTTACCGGCATGGATAATTTTCTGAACATCCATATCATGAGGTACGAGAGGAGCATCGAGCACCAAATGTTTTGGATTAATATAAGCACTATCCTGCTTCAGCCAGATAGGAATATCATTTTTCCTGTAGAAAAAAATAATCTTTATAGTCTTGCGGGGGAAAGGTATTCGAACAACTTCTTCAAACGATTTCGGTTCCGTACGACCCTTTTCAGTAAAAATGTATTCCGAAAACAAACTTGACCATGAACGAGTAAATATTAACTGATTTGACGAAGAATCATATACGTAGATTTTATAATTACCATAATCGTAAGGTTCTATGGTTTTTGTCTTACATCCGCTCCAATATGTTTCCTTAAACATAGAATGAATTCGTATGGTAGAAGAGTGATAATTTCCCGTTCGTACAAGGTTTATTCTCAACGCCCCATCAGTAAAAAAATCATCATATCGAAACTGCTTCTCTTGAGAAAAAACAATACTAACCTCTAGACAAGAAAAAAACAAAAAGCCACATAACTGCATCCCTAAAATGCAATTTCTATGAATATTTTTAGTCAGTTTTGCGCATTCTATAAGATAAACAAGCTTTATTATTGGCATTTTTAATGCTAAAATAGCATATTTGTGCAAATCAATTTTAGATCTAAACTTGGAAAGAGCGCACCACTTCCTTCACAAAAGCAAATGAACAAAATCAGAAATTATTTAAATACAATTTTAAAACGACATGATTCTTTTTAAATATATTAATAACTCAGCAACACATCCTTCACCACCACGTGAAAAAAGAACCATATCGGCATGCTCAAGAATAAAAGGATGAGCATCGCTAGGACATACGGAAAATCCAACTTTTTTCATTAAATCCAAATCATTAAGATCATCACCTACATATATGACACTCGAGTGTTCTATGTTATATTTCTCCACCCATTCTGAAAAAACTTCATGCTTCGTTTTTTCTCCGACGTAATATAACGCTACATTAAGCATCTTGGCTCGATATGAAACAATTCTGGATGAATGAGCATTAGATAGAAAACCAATTTGAAAATTATTCTCTATCAGTTGCTTGATAGCATAGCCATCTTTTACATTAAAACGTTTAGATTCAACGCCTCGCGCAGAAATGTAAATTCCTCCGTCGGTTAAAACTCCATCAACATCAAGAATAATCCATTTAAAAGAATAAGTTCGCAATTGTCCAATGAGTTTCTTAGGTAACACAAGTTCTATGGGATCCACTTGAAAATACTTTGCTAGAGTTACTATCTCATTCCAGGTTGGCACTCGCTGACGTGTTAGCAGTAAACTTATAGTTCCAGGAAAAAAATGACAAGCATCTTCAATGAATGTTAAAGGATCACCTTTTTGTGTGATATATTCTTGAAGCAAATTTGTGAAATATTTCATCAGACAATTTTTTTGTGAATTGCTGCTGCGATACTTTTCAAAGTTACAAACAATTCTGAAAATTGTTCGTGATTGAGTTGCTGTTTGGCATCTGACAGAGCTTTTTCAGGCTTAGGATGAACTTCAATGAGAAGGCCATCAACTCCTAGAGCAAGGCATGCTCTAGCTAAGTCGGGAACACCATAGGCATAGCCCATAGCGTGGCTGGGATCAAGTATGATGGGAAGATTTACATGTTCTTTCAACCAAACAACACCAGTTAAATCAAGCGTGAACCTTGTTTTCGTCTCAAATGTCCGTATGCCCCTTTCACAAAGAATTACATTGGGATTGCCATGAGAAAGAATAAATTCAGCAGCTTGTACAAATTCCTGTAATGTTGCTCCAAAGTGCCGTTTAAGCAACACTGGCTTTTGGATTTTTCCAAGTTGGGTAAGAATGCTTCTATCATACATGGCTTTAGACCCCACCTGCACCACATCAGCTACCCAAATTACTTCTTCCACATGACAAGCATCCCTTACTTCCGTCACAATACAGAGTCCGTATTTCTCCTTGATCTGTGCTAACAATTTCAAACCATGATTCTGCAACCCTTGAAAACTATAGGGTGAAGTTCGTGGTTTATAACTACCTGCTCGTAAAGATGCTAAACCAAGTGACTTAATGAATTGAGCTGATTCTTCAATCATTTGTTCATTTTCTACCGAACAAGGGCCAGCAATGAGAATGATTTGATCACTGCCAGTCGTAAAATAGTCACCGATCTTAATTTCTCTTGTTTTGGAATAAAATTTACGCGATGCAAGCTGAATGTCATCATCAAAAACCCAAATTTTATCGTACCATGAGTCTGGAATTGAAAGTTCTTTAATTTCCGAAGACAAAACAAGATAGTTGTAACCATCCCAATTGATCAGGTAAAAAGGTTTATTATACTTTTCAAAAAAAGATATATCTGCTTGATGAGAGATCCTAATGATCATAGGAACAAAAAGTTCAAACAAAAGTAAACTGAATTTTTAAATCTGAAAATCTAATTATTTTTTTTCGTTGCTATTTCATCCTGCTTTTTATTAAGCTTACTATGCTTACGAGCATAGAAAAAATATAACATCAAGCCTATTGCCAGCCAGAGCAAAAAACGTAACCAACTTGTTTCAGAGAGCGTGCTTAACATAAAAATATTCAGCATCAAACCCACGAGTAAGAGAAAACTCCAACGGTAAACAATAGATAAAATAAGCAATACGTTGAAAATGATCAATAAAACCGTATAAAACCAATTCTCCGAAAAATCAAAAAAATAAAAAAACAATGCATCAAGGACAACGATAAAAAGAGGTGCTATAAAACGCGAATCGATATAAGGCATGCGAAAAGATGAAAACATTTCTTTCTTTTTTCGATCAAGCAACATCACACCACCAGTAACAAGCACAAAAGCAAAAATGGTACCGATTGAAGTAAGTTCAGTCATTTCCTCTAAATTGGTAAAAAGTGTAGGAACTGCTACAAAAATTCCAGCTATGATGGTACTCACATAAGGGGTTTTGAATCGTGGATGTATGCGAGAGAAAAAAGGAGGTAAAAGACCATCACGACTCATGTTCATCCAAATTCGAGTTTGTCCAACCTGAAAAACCAGCAGTACTCCGAGCATGGCTATAACAGCTGAAAAAGCTAACACACCACTAAATTTTGCAAGACCCAGAGAAGAAAAAACATATGCCATGGGGTCACCTACCGCTAATTCATGATAAGGAACGATTCCAGTCAGGACAAGAGCTATAGTTACGTAAAGTATGGTAGTAATAAAAAGCGAAAAGAAAATACCTCGCGGAAGATCTTTGCCTGGATTACGACATTCTTCTGCTGTAGTCGTAATGGCATCAAAACCAATATAAGCAAAAAAAACACCTGCAACGCCACTTAGCATACCCTCAACCCCGTTCGGAAAAAATGGACGCCATCTTGATGAATCGACATAAAAAATTCCTACACTTATTACTACCAGTAAAATGAGTATTTTTAATACTACAATCACGTTGTTGGTTAGTTTTGTTTCCCGAATTCCTATCAAAATCAAAACTGTTAACGTAGCTACGATGAAAAAAGCTGGCAAATCTCCTATGAGCCGAATTCCAGCAATCTGTGGTGCAGTTACGTATGCTTCATATGCCTCTTGCAAAGTTGGTGTAAGTATTTGCCCTGTTTGCAAAGAAATTAATGCTTTTTCATAGCCCCGATGAGCCGATACATAATCGATTGAAAAATACGGTGGAATATGAATTCCAAAACCCTCAAGAAAAGCAGTAAAATAGTCGCTCCAGCTAATTGCTACTGCAATATTGCCAATGGAATATTCCATGATGAGATCCCAACCTATAATCCAAGCAACAATCTCACCAAAAGCGACGTAGGCATAAGTATAAGCACTTCCGCTAAGGGGAATAGCAGAAGCAAACTGTGCATAAGCCATAGCTGAAAAACCACATGCAATAGCAGTGAGAACAAAAAGAAAAGCAACTGATGGACCAGCATAAGATGCAGCCGTGCCAATTGTGCTGAAAATTCCAGCCCCAATGATAGCTGAAATACCAAGAGCTGTGAGATCGCCAACCCCTAATACCCTACGAAGACTAAGCTTTTCCTCTTCTAAAGTACTGCTATCGATTCTTTTTTTCCTAAAAAATTCCGACCAAGCCATTTACTAAAACATGATTTCTAGAAACATTTTTTGTAATCCTTGTTATTGGTTCTATTTAAAAACAAGTCAGGATCGAATCCACTTAAAATCAACAACCTTCGATACCAATTCATGCCATATTTTCTAATGAGTGCCTCGCTGAGAAAAAAAATCAATCTATTTTCTGAAACGTTAGAAACTTGAAAAGCACTGTAACAAATAGACCAGCGGTGTAACTCTAATCGTTCAAATATACCTTCATTTTTCACTCGAATTGGATAAAGATGACACGATATGGGTTTCTTCCACGAAAATAAGCCACACTCATAGAGTTTTTCAAGGATGCAACGTGCAATACCATTTTCCCAAGCCATGAAAACACATTCATTGTTACTTTTAAGAGGTGTGCACGGTTTTCCTTCTAAGTCGAAGTCAAAAAAACCGTTTTTTTCTAGTACTTCCCGAGCATCTTCCTCTACGTTAGATAATATGAGATGAGCATTTTTTTCTAAATCTCTAATCTCTTCAAATTCGAGAGGAGCTCCTGCATCCCCTTCGACACAGCAACGACCATGACATAACTCATACTGACAATGAAAGTGAATTTTACTCAGTTCATCTGGAACAATAACATGTTCAACAAACATTATTTCGAAAATTTCGTTACTACAGCCACAACTTTTTTGTATTGTTTTGTGTAACCATTTTGATCGAAAACTCGAAAATGGATGATGTAATATCCTACGGGAACGCTTTGATTGTCGTCATTTTTGCCATCCCAAAGGAAAGTTTCCTCAGATCCTATACTTTTTTGAGAAAAAAGGTTTCTTACGAGATATCCTGATGAATTATAAATATTCAACGTTGCAAACAACCCAGGTCGTGAAGGTTTGAAAAAAATAGCTAAAATATCCTCAAACCCGTCATTATCTGGACTAAAAGATGTGTTGGAAAGCCAAAATTCATCTTCATCACCTAATTGCTCGAAATGTTGGCTATTTTTGTATGTTGGGGTAGCGTAACCTACCGTAGAGGCAGCGCTGTGCCAGTTAGATGGTTCATCTGAAGCTAAATATGGAGAAATTCGCTCCAAAGAAACTCCATCAGTTTCAACGAGACGAGGATCATGCATGGATACATCATAAGTAACTTGATCAATGATTTGACCGTAATCAAACGCAAGTACCACGGTCCCATGGTCGTTATTATAACTTGGCATGGATGAAACCTCGATAACCCAATCTGGATATGGAGTATAATAATAACCAATTAAAGCTTTTCTTTTTTTAGTAAAAACTAGGTATTGCCCTGGAAGCATAAGGTAACCATCGGGACAAATATAATATTGCGAGGTAAGATGAGCAGAGTCATCAAGTGTGGCTAATGTAACATGTTTCAAATCAACTATTTTGTTGCTTTTGTTGTAAATTTCTATAAAATCTTCTGTGGCTTCAGTTGGATTAGAAAGTATTTCATTGATTATAAGATCTCCAGGTAAAATAGGTTTAGGTTTAGCAAAATTAGCCTTTCTTTTAAGAGAATCGATTTGATTTCCAGCACAGTCCGATAATAAAAAATCCACTGTTACTTCGTAAATGGTATCATTTCCAATAGGGCGATTGAGGGACAGATAAACTTTCTTGTATTCAGGAAATACAGGGTCTGGAATACCATTCAGGCTTAATTGATGAGAAAAAGAATAACTTGCCGGATTGAGTAAAGCAAGGCTATCCATACTTTCGGAGAACCAGATACAAATAAGACTATCGTTTTCAAGTGTTACCCGCATAAGATACGGCGAAATATTATCCGGGTTATTGGCTTTCACACTGTTTACCTGACCAGGTGTTCCACCACGAAAATCTTCAGATGCCTTCCAGTTAGCTGCTCCACCACAGGGATTGTATGGATCTATTTGTTCTAATGACCAGCCCCCATTTGCCTTTAAACTGCTTCCATACCATTGGTCAGTAAAACTAACCGTGGTAATCAATGAACCGGATGGTTCTAACAAACTTATGGTAGTTCCTGTATTAGTCACTGAAAATGACGAAAAACCGTATGCCTGACCATAAAGGGAAAGAAGACTTAATCCATCCTCATCACATAAAATAAGATAACCTTGAGGAGGAATTACAACATTACCTATGTTTTTTACAGATGTTCCAATAACAAGTTTAAAGCCATCTAAAGAGATGGGAATGTCTGTGGTATTGAAAAGTTCGATATATTCATACTCAGGTAAAGTTACGGAAGGCGTTGGATCAGCCATAATTTCATTTATGACAACATCATAAGAACGGGGAACATAATAAACACATGGATGAGTGGATGACGTAAGATAGTTTCCGGATAAGTCCGAAATTTGGTTTACCGTTAAATAATAAATGGTTCTTTCTTGCATAGGATTGGAAAAAGTAAGGTAATATACCAAAGGATTTTGTAAGTCTTTCTCAACTAGCCAAGGTTCTCCAATACCTTGATCAATGATATAATGAGAAGGGTCTAAAGCCTCATATGAATTAATGGGTTCGCTAAAAGTTAACTGAACATAAATAGGGTTCAGTACCTTAACAGAAGTTACTTGAGGTGGAATGGTATCTACTCGAACTGGACCAGCATAAAATTCATCAAAGTAAAATTTAGTGGCATTAGAAGAAGTATAACAATTGTAAACACCCAAAGCCATACCTTGAGTGTAAGACAAATCCATCGCTAACCCTTCCATGACATAATTGTCTCCTCCTAAGGTATCTGAATAAACTCTCCACGTACCATCATCATACCATTTGACCTTAATTCGCAGTGCATTCGTACTTTTATTTAAATTAGCAACCGTTCCTACTAGAAGTACAGCAAAAGTATTTCCGTCTTGCCTAACAAGATGTATTCTATCCACACCTTGATAACCTACAGAAATAAAATATCCTTGAAGATTTGAAGTCAAATTCAAATTATTCGACAACAAGTAAACCCTCGCATAATTGGACGACGATGGATTAAAACTTAGTTTAATCCAAAATTCCCATTCCACACTATCCACCAGTTGTAGGTTGTATTGACTTGATAAATAAGTGGTATCAGCAACAGTGTTATCGGATTGCAAGGCGGGTCGCATGTTGGAAGGAATAGCCGTAGAAGATGAGATTTTATATTTTGATACGTCTCCTTGCCAAGTCGGGTTTGTCGTAAAATTTCCGTCGCTAAAATCTTCGTAAAATTGCCCGAAAGATTTGAAGAAAATTAATATCAAAAGCATCCACCAAAGAGGATTTTTCATTTTTTTTTGTAAAATTACTTAATTTCAATAAATCTAAGTAAATAAAGCATATTCAAATAAAAGTAATTTTATAGCTTTGTTTAAAAAATGCCTATCATCCTTGTGATTGATGATGAATTACCCATTAGGCAAGCATTAAAAGAAATTTTAACCTATGAAAATTACGAAGTTGAAGAAGCTGCCGATGGGGTTTCCGCTTTGCAAAAGATTGAGCAACAAACATTTGATGTCATCTTGTGCGACATCAAAATGCCTGGAATGGACGGAATAGAACTTTTAACTAAAATTCAGGAACTAACTGATTCACCTGTCATCATGATTTCAGGGCATGGAACTATTGAAACAGCTGTAGAAGCTATTAAAAAAGGAGCCTACGACTACATTCCTAAGCCACCAGACTTAAATAGATTATTAGTTAGCATCAGAAATGCTCTCGATAAACAAAAACTCATTCAAGAAAATCAACGACTAAAGAAAAAAGTTGGACAAATTCATACGATAGTTGGTCAATCTAAAGCTATCGTTCATGTTAAGGAACTCATTCATCGTGTCGCTGAAACAGATGCACGTGTATTGATTTTAGGAGAAAGCGGAACAGGAAAGGAGTTGGTAGCTCGAGCTATTCATGAATTAAGCCATCGATCAGCAGGGCCTTTTATAGAAGTTAACTGTGCTGCTATTCCGAGTGAACTCATCGAAAGTCAATTGTTTGGTCACGAAAAAGGGGCTTTCACTTCAGCTATCAAGCAAAGAAAAGGCGATTTTGAATTGGCAAACGGCGGAACATTGTTTTTAGATGAAATTGGCGATATGAGCCTTTCAGCCCAAGCTAAAGTACTTCGTGCTCTTCAAGAAAATAAAATCATGCGTGTCGGTGGAGAAAAAGAAATTCCTGTGGACGTCCGTGTCATCGCTGCTACCAATAAAAATTTGGAAGTGGAAATTAAGGAAGAAAGATTCAGAGAAGATCTCTATCATAGGCTCGCAGTTATTATTATCGAAGTACCCCCACTCCGTGAAAGAAAAGAAGATATTCCCCTCCTTATTGAACATTTTTCAAAAGAAATATCAAATCTATATGGTAAAAAAGAAAAAAAGTTCAGTTCCGAAGCCATTGCAAAACTTCAATCCTTTGATTGGCCAGGCAATATTAGAGAACTAAGAAATGTCGTTGAACGACTTTTGATTCTAGGGGGACAAACCATAACAGAAAAAGATGTTGAATCGTACGCTTACCCCCACTTTGGCAAAAAAATTAGCAAATAATTTTATTTTTGCAAAAACAGACAATGAACAGTAAAGAAGTTATTTATGCTGAAAATGCCCCGAAACCTGTGGGTCCATATAGTCAGGCTGTAAAAGCAGGAAATTTTCTGTTCATATCTGGCCAAATTCCTATTGATCCAAAAACAGGTAAGGTGGTTGAAAAAGATATTGTTGTCCAAACTCATCAAGTTTTGAAAAATATAGAAGCCATTCTTCAAGAAGCTGGTCTCACTTTTAAGGATATCGTAAAAACTACTGTGCTATTATCAAATATGGAAGATTTTTCTAGAGTTAATCAAATTTATGCAGAATATTTTTCTGAACCTTTTCCTGCTCGAGCTGCTTATCAGGTAGCAAGACTACCACTTGATGTTTTGATTGAAATTGAATGCATTGCTTACAGACAAGAAAACAATAATCTATGAACTTTTTTTATGTAGTTTGGGATGTTGATCCCGTTTTTCTTCATTTGGGGCCCCTACAGATAAGATACTATGGATTACTTTTTGCGCTTGGTTTTGTCTTTGGCTATTTTCTTTTAAAGTACATGTTCAAGAAAGAAAATGCCCCCTTGCAAGAAATTGACAAAATGTCTTTGTACGTTATACTCGGAGCTGTGATTGGTGCAAGGCTTGGGCATGTCTTTTTTTATGAGCCTGAATATTACTTATCTAACCCACATAAGATACTTGCTATATGGGAAGGAGGACTTGCTAGTCATGGTGGTGGTATTGGACTTGCTATCGGGCTTTATCTCTATGGAAGACGTTCTTGGAATAAATCCGAATTATATATCATGGACAGGATTGCTGTCCTAACCCCTCTTGCTGGAAGTCTTATCCGACTGGGTAATCTCTTTAACAGTGAAATTTATGGTCATGAAACTTCATTACCATGGGGCTTTATTTTTGTCAGAGACGGAGTATCGACTCCCCATCACCCCACCCAAATTTATGAAGCTCTCGGATATTTAATTATTTTCTTCATACTTTGGATCATATATCAAAGAAAAAATGGCATAATCCCGCGTGGTTATCTAATGGGATGGACTTTAGTATTGATTTTCGTTCTGCGTTTTATGGTAGAATTTGTAAAAAATGTGCAAGTTGAATGGGAAGTTCAGCTTGTCCAAACCATTGGTCTTAATATGGGCCAGTTGCTCAGCATTCCATTTGTACTTATTGGAGCTTTTTATATACTGCATTCAAAAAAATTGGGTTTACCACCAATGCCTAAAAACTCATTAAAAAAATAAAGCCATGAAAAAAATCATTAACATCATTGGCATTTGTCTTGTTTTTTTGTTTACCCAGTGTAAACAACCCAAAAATGAACAAATGAAAAACGAAGACACAACACTTAAAAAGAAGGTCGAACAATTTGCTGAAGTTGAACTCAATTATGATTTAACTAAATTTTCCGATAAAGACAAAAAAATGCTTTCTCTTCTTTTTGATGTGGCTGACATTATGGACGAACTTTTTTGGGATCAAACCCTAGGACTGGACAAAAAGAAACAAATATTAGATACTTTGAAGAACGAGCTTCTGAAAAAATACTTTTTAATCAACTATGGCCCTTGGGAAAGACTTAACGATAATAAACCTTTCATGCAAGGCTTCGGAGAGAAACCATTGGGTGCCAATTATTATCCTTCTGACATGACCAAAGAAGAGTTTGATAAGTTCGAAAATCCAGATAAAAATAGTCTGTATACCCTCATTCGACGTGATGAAAATGGAAAACTAAAAGTAGTATGGTATCATGAAGCATATAAGGAACAACTTCAAAAAGCTCATGATCTCCTGATGCAAGCATCCGAATTAACTGACAACAAAGCTTTTCAAAAATATCTACAATTACGAGCAAAAGCATTGGTTACTTCCCAGTACTTCGAAAGTGATATGGCATGGATGGACATGAAGGACAATCTCTTCGACTTTGTAGTGGGACCTATCGAGAGTTACGACGACCATCTCTTTGAGAAAAAAGCTGCTTTTGAAGCTTTCATCCTCGTTAAAGACACAGAATGGAGTAGCAAACTCGAAAAATTTATCAAAGTTTTACCAGAACTTCAGAAAAAACTTCCTGTTGACGAAAAATATAAAAAAGAAACACCCGGCACATCGAGCGATATGAATGTTTATTATGTTCTATATTATGCTGGAGATTGCAATGCTGGTAGTAAAACCATTGCTATTAACCTTCCCAACGACGAACAAGTTCAGTTAAAGAAAGGTACACGCCGACTTCAGCTTAAAAATGCTATGAAAGCAAAATTTGACAAAATCCTTACACCTATTGCTAACATGCTCATTGACGAAACCCAAATCAATTTGATCAATTTTGATGCTTTCTTTAACAATGTGATGTTCCACGAAGTAGCACACGGACTAGGTATCAAATATGTAGTCAATTCCAAAACTACTGTTCGAGAAGCTCTCAAAGAAGCTTACAGTACCATAGAGGAATGCAAAGCAGATATTTTAGGCCTTTATTTGGTTGGTCTCTTACGCCAGATGAACCTCATCACTGAAGGTAACATGAACGAAAACTACGTTACGTATGTGGCTGGTATTTTTCGATCTGTTCGGTTCGGCGCCGCTAGCGCTCATGGAAAAGCTAATTTGCTGGCATTCAATCATTTCCTGAAAACAGGTGCTATAGAGAAAAAATCCAATGGAAAATACTTTGTTCACCTAGACAAGATCCCCCAATCTGTAGAATCCCTTGTCAAAAAGATTCTAGTTATTCAAGGCGATGGCAATTACGAGGCAGCAAAAAAATGGATTGAAGCTGAAGCTGTTATGCCAGACGACATGAAAAAAGATTTGGAAAAAGTCAACAAAAGCGGAATTCCTGTAGATATTGTCTTCAAGCAAGGCAAAAATATTCTTGGCCTAAAATGATCAGATCTCTTTTTACCTCCTTATTTTATTTATTTTATTTTACCTATGCTGGCATCCTCAGATGCCAGCTTTCTTTTTTATCTCAAGAAGAGAAGCAAAAATTTTTGATTGAAATAAAAAAACATATTTATACCTTCTCGGCTGATAGAATGCACGGTCGTGAAGCTGGTACAAAGGGAGAAAAAAAAGCATCCAAATACATTATTCGAACATTAAAACAACTACACATCCAACCTTTATTGGACACTTACGAAGATCGATTTACTATTCCATCTCTCCCTAGTGTAAAAAAAGCAGTGCTTATTGTCGACAAAACGACCTTTACCTACCCCAATGATTTTGGCATCTACCAGCTATTACAAGACGACAATGGCTTACTTGCTTTCAAACAATTAAGCTACCAGTCTGTAGATACGATATCTTTTACAGGATCAACTTTTGCTAAACTCGAAATTGATCCAAAACTGGGTAAAAAACATTGGGAAGACAGTTTGAGTTTTCTTATGATTGAAAAACTAAAACAAAAATTTGCATATTCAACAGGTAACACATTATTATTGGCAAGCAATCGTCCCATGTCATTACCATCCAAAATTATACCTCGTTATTACTCACATCAAAATATTCTTTTCGTTCGATCAAAAAAACTTGAAAAATATTTAACCAACTCACGCTTTCCCATTAAATATGGTATATCGGTTCATTTTTCTTCAGATACTACCAGCGTTTCCAGAAATATCCTAGGTTGGATTGATAACCAAGCTCCAACCACAATTCTTTTAAGTGCTCATTATGACCATCTTGGCTATGGTTTAAGCAATTCACGAAATATTGGAAAACCAATGGTTCATAATGGTGCTGATGATAACGCTAGTGGAGTTGCTTTTGTACTAGCCTTGGCCAAATATATAATTTCTCATCCTCAATTATTTAACAATCATAATTACATATTTGCTTTTTGGAGCGCTGAAGAAAAAGGACTACTTGGTAGCAAGCACTTTGTAAACAAATATCCTGATATCTTGAACAAAACAATTGCTGCACTCAATTTCGACATGGTGGGGCGTTTCGACTCTACTCAACGACCTCTTTACATTTTGGGTACTGGTTCAAGTCCAATTTGGGATAGTTTATTTTATGTCTCCTTCGGAGAAAAAAACTACATCAAGAAAGTACCTGGTAGTATTCGGGGCTCAGATCAATATAGTTTTTACATTAAACAAATTCCCGTCCTTTTCTTTTTCACCGGGATGCATCAAGATTACCACACTCATGATGATGATCCTGAGAAAATCTACTACGACGGCATGATAAAGATCCTTGAAATAACCCTTAATCTTTTAGCCGAGCTAAATAAGATCAAATATTTACCATTCTCGAATGTACCAGAAGAAAACACTATTTCACACGGAAGAACAAAACATTCTTTGGGAATTGTACCTGACTTATCTTGGCAAGGAAAGGGTGTTCGTATTGATGGTATTGTTTCGGGCAAAATCGCTGAAAAAATTGGCCTCCAACCAGGTGATATAATCGTAAGAATTAATGAAATTGATATAGAAAACATCTATCAATACATGCAGGTCCTGAACAAATTAACTTCGGATAAAGAGCATTTGATTTTCATCCTTCGACAGGAGAATAAGTTAAGTTTTCCATTCCAACTCAACTAGGTTCCATGAAGAACGATGTATTACTTGGTATTGTTGGTGGCGGAAGTATGGCAACAGCTCTTGCCAAATTACTTCAGGAAAATGGCTTTCACGTCTTATGGTATATTCGAAGACGAGAAGTGATTGAATATATAAAAAAATTCGGACATAATCCAGATTATTTAAGTTCAGTTGAGTTTGATCCCAGCAAAATTAGCTTCTACCACAATATTCAGGATATTTTCGAAGTATCTGATTATTTGTTTCTTGCTATACCAGCAGCATTTCTAAACAAAGCACTTTCTGAAGTTGATGAAGAACTCATTTGTGAAAAGTTTATCATCTCTACCATCAAGGGAATTATTCCAGATTTCAATCTCATTCCTTCTGAATATTTTGCCCAGTTTTTTAATTTTTCGCTTGAGAATTATGCAATATTAGCAGGTCCCAGTCATGCCGAAGAATTGGTCATGAATAAGATATCTTATCTTACTATTGGAAGTACTAACATAAAATTTGCTGAATTTCTTAAAAATATTTTATCGTCCAACAACATTAAGTTTTCTTTATCCACCGATGTGAAAGGAATAGAATATGCGGCAACTCTAAAAAATATTTATGCTATTGCAGCCGGTATCAGTGATGGATTAAATTATGGCGATAATTTTATTAGTGTTCTAATTATTCATGCTATAAAAGAAATGCAATTTTTTCTCAATTCCATCAATCACTTTAATAGAGATATAAATTCTTCTGTGTATGCTGGTGATTTACTCGTGACAGCATATAGTCAGTTCAGTCGTAACAGAGCTTTTGGCCGACTTATTGGAAAAGGCTATAGTGTAAATTATTCAAGAATTGAAATGAAACAAGTTGCAGAAGGTTATTACGCCACCAAATGTATGAAAGAAATTGCTGATAAAATGAATATTCACATGCCTATTCTCGAAACCGTTTATCGGATCCTCTACAAAGAACTGTCTCCCTCACGAGAGATGAAAAAGCTTTCAGAAATTTTGACATGAGTGAAAAATTTTAAAAAAAATATTAATTTCGTGGATGGAAAAAACACTTTTTTTATGAATAAATATGTTTATATCATTATAATTTCGTTACTTTCCTTCATATCATGCAAGGAAAACAAGGATACCGTTACACCTATTCCCAAAGGAATTTTTTTCAAAGGTTTTATTAATGAAAAAAGTAAGTCTCTTACTGTAGGAATCAATGGATATTTGGATACTTACTTTGATTCGACAAGAAAAATCGGTGATACGGTTAAATTTCTAACAGGTATTAAGTTATATCAAGGTTCTTCTGGTTATTACATAGCATCTAAAGAAAAAATCGTATTTGAGTTGGTCAATATCCCTTTTGCTGATACTGCATCTAAAAAAGACAGTCTCTGGCATATAATGATGTCGAATAGAACAAGCATACCTTTCTACAATGCATCATCTGCTGATTCCAACAAAAGTATGGGATTACGAATTCGATGGTGCGACTATCAGGGCATGTGGTATTCTACGGAAAAAGTAGCCCAAAGTGGAAGTGTTACCATCGATACGACCAAAGATCTTAGTAGTGGATCAGTTAGTGCCCATCAATGGTTTATCAGTTTTGAAGCAAAATTGTGTAACAATAATAATACCAAGTGTTTTGAAATCAAGGAAGGGAAAGCACGTATAAAATTTTACAATAGCTCCATGCAGTAATTTTAATGAAACGCTTTCTTTTACTTGTATTTTTTTTAACAAGCTCAATATTTTTTCGTGGTCAAATACATCTAGACTCTCTTCACAGAAAATCAATTGCATTAAGAAAATACGACCCAGAAAAAAGTTTTTCCATTGCCAGGCAAGCTTATCAATTATCGTTACAGCAAAACAGTGCTTCAGACATTGCTCTGAGTCTTCGGAACATGGGAACTGCGTGCCTTCTTCTTGGAAAATACAATGATGGTATTAAATATTTACAAGAAAGTCAGCAATGGTATGAGAAAATTAATGATCTTAAAGGCATTTCAGCTTGTGCCAATAATCTAGGACTTATTTATAAAAGAACTGATCATTTAGATTTGGCTGCTTATTACTTTCTCAAGGCTATTTATTTAGATCTTCAACTTAATGATACAGCAGCACTTTCCTCTGGCTTAAATAATCTTGCAGAAATTCTACAGTTAAAGGGACGTGTAGAACAGGCATTATATCTTTATCAGTTATCGACAACGATTGACCTCAAATACGGGGACACATTGAGTGCTGCCCTTTCTTTGCTCAACATAGCTAATCTCTATTCTATCATCGATTCAACCAGAAAAAGCATGGAATTATTACAAAAAGTCATTCAAATTGCTAAAGAATATGATCATCCACTCATGATGGCTCATGCTTTTAATTTGCAAGGGAACAATTATAGGATTTTATGTCAATATGATTCAGCACGTTTTTATCTTTCTCATAGTTTGCAACTTCGGAAAAAATACGACGACTGGGAAGGATTAATAAATAGTTACATATATTATGCTTATCTACTTTCAGATGAAGGGAAATTCGATAGTGCCCAGGAATATTTTTTCTCAGCCATGAACCATTGCATTGAAACAGGTCATCGATTTCTTGCTTTTCATTCCCTTCTTACCTATGGCAAAATGCTCCATCATCAACGAAAATGGCACGAAAGCACTCAGACATTGCTTAATGCTATCGAAATTGCTGAAAACTCTGGTTACATGCTTGATTTACCCGAAATATATAATCTTATTGCTCTAAATTATGACTCGCTTGGCAACGATGAAATGGCACGAAAATACCATCAACTCAACATACTATCTTTAAGCAAAAAACCAATTACGCCTCGACAAACCATAACTTCTTCCCGTCAAAACTTCTGGCTAGGAATACTAGTCTTTTTCTTTGTAGTGATTTTATTTTTATTGGTCTGGCTAATGTTAGAAATATTAAAAATAAGCAAACTAAGAGCGAACCTGCAAACGTCGCATAAAGAAGGGAATCAAGACTCCCTCGAGTCCAGAACGTAAATTTGCTAATTGATAGTCCATACCAAATTCAATAGCCATATCCTCAATCATCTTAAGCCATTGAGCAAAATTACGAATGTAAGTATCTCTAATTTCGGCTGGACGTATTTTTACCAAACCACCAGATTCCAAATCTATGAATTTATGGGGTTGATTATTAAATTGAAACTCACCTTCCAGCTGCCCGTCTATTACATGAAATAAAATTACCTCATTTTTGTTATGCCTAATATGCAAAAGAGCGTCATATAGTTCATTCATGTTGTGTCGAACATCCATAAAATCAGTAAGTAATATGATCAAGCTCCGACGATGAATACGTTCTGCTATTTCATGCAAGCATGCAACCAATTCAGTTTGTTGAGGTTTTTCTTCGTACATTTTTTCAAGATGTTGTTCAAGTACTTGGAGAAGGAAACGATGGTGTGAAAAAGAAGAACGAACCGACGAATGAAAAATAATCTTATCGCCTATAAGACTTAGACCCACTGCATCCTTTTGCTCGTGAAGCACAACCATCAGAGATGCTGCCAAATAGGTAGCAAAATGAAATTTGCTTTGCTGTTCAAGGGCAGTAGTTTCGTCCTTCGGAAACAGCATGGAGCGTGATCCATCAAGGATAAAATATGCTCTTAGATTTGTTTCTTCCTTAAATCGCTTAAGAAATAATTTTTGAGATCGAGCAAAAAGCTTCCAATCAATAAATCTCGTTGATTCTCCTTTATTATATGGTTTATATTCAGAAAATTCAACTGAAAAACCATGATAAGGGCTTTTGTGAATGCCAGTAATAAAACCTGCTACAGCTTGTCTAGCTCGTAACGCTAGATGGCCAAACTGATAAATCTTACGATCATTCCAATCTATCAAAGCAGTCGCATTAATTTTTCTTCTAAAATTCGCCTAGGAACTGCCCCAACCTGCTTATCAATAACCTGACCATCTTTGAAAAAAAGAATGGTAGGAATATTGCGAATTCCAAATCTCATGGTAGAGCTTGGATTTTCGTCTACATTTAATTTAACAAACTTAATTTTTCCATCGTAATCTTTAGCTAATTCTTCAATAATAGGGCCAATCAAACGACACGGCCCACACCATTCGGCCCAAAAATCCACAACAACGGGTAAATTGCTTTGTAATACTTCCTGATCAAAATTGCTATCTGTAAGTTGAATTACCATTTTTTTGCAAAAGTAAAAAAAGAACTCAAATATTTAGAAGCAAAATAATAAATATCATGAATTAGTTTTCAGGATTAATGTAAAACAACTGCCCACATGGAGTTGAGATTCACAAACGATTTTACCACCATACATTTCTACTATGGTTTTAGCTATGGCTAGTCCCAGTCCACTTCCAGATGTTTTCGTGGTGAAGTTGGGCTGAAAAATTCTGCTCATTTCCTCCTTCGACATTCCCCTCCCATTGTCTTGAATAGCAATACAAACTTGATCGTTTAGGCATGAAACATTGATAGAAATTTCACCTCTTCGTTCCTCAACAAGTGCTTGAACTGCATTCTTTAAAAGGTTAATTAAAACCTGTCTCCAATGTTGATAATCTCCTATAATCCAGCATTTCTTTTCTGGTAGAGAAACCCTTAAATCATATTCATCCGAAAGAAACAAGGTTACAACATCCTGCACTAAATCGTGTACGGATGTTTTTTGGCTTTGATCTGGCTGGACTAGTTTTCCTAGACTAGAAAAAGAAGATGCAATGTTATCAAGCGAATCAATTTGTTTTTGCAAGCTTTTAATGTAGTTTTCGAACTTAGACGAAAAATCTTTGTCTTTATCTACCCAAAGTTTCCAAATGTATTGGGTTGAAAGCTTCATTGGGGTAAGTGGATTTTTTATTTCATGAGCAACCTGCCTAGCCATATCTCGCCAAGCTAATTCACGTTCGTTTTCAGCCAATTGCTGAGCCTTAAGAGCAAGTTCATCAACCATGCTGTTGTATGCTTCAATCAAGTCAGCTATTTCATCTTGCCCCTCCCATGTAATTTTTTCATTCACACCACTGAGACGAATAGTTCTCATTCTGTTTTTAATTAAACTTAAAGGTCGCAATATCGGTTTCGTCAAAACATACACCAAAATAACCCCCAGAAATATAATAATAAGATACAGATTTACCATCGATGAAATGTATGAAAATAATTCTTCATTAAATTGTTGCTCACGTGTAAAATACGGAACTTGGATAAATCCCATGACATGATAATTCCTGTCGTAAAGGGGATAATAGGCTGAATAATAACCCAGTTTTTCTATCTTTTCTCTTCTAATAACGTAGGGAGATACATGTTCTTTTAATTTTTCAAAAACCGTTGGATCTATATATGGAGCGATGAGGTTTCTTTCATAAAGCTCAGGACGGGTTGTAGTTAGAAGTTTTCCTTCCCAGTTATATAGATTGATGTCTACATGATTTTTGTAGCCATAGTTAAGGACAAATGATGTGAGCCAATCTGCGTTGAATAATGTTGAATCGGATGCAATCATAGCTTCAAGTTCTAGTTTTAAATTTTGCCCTTTTTCATGCAGTAACTCTTGATTTTTCCTATGACTAATTCGTAGTAAATTTTGAACTGAAAAGAAAACCGATATGCTGAATGAAACTAGGATGAACCAGAGCAGCATTCTTTGAAAACGAGTTGAAAGTCCTTTGTCGCTTGGAGATAAAAAAGAAAAACTTGGAATAAAAAGGAATACAAAAAACGTATAAAAAATAGATAAGAGAAAAACAAAACTAAACCCTGTCCACATATGATTAAATCCCATTTTTTCCCCTATCAGTAAAAGATCTGATCCCTGATCCGTTTTTACGTTAAACATGTAATGTGTCTTTGTTTCAACGAACTTTGCTGTATCAGTCATTAACCATGAAGTATCTATTCGAAATGGGAATACAAACTGACCTTTGCTATAGCTTAATTCTCCATTATCATATAAGGCATAAGATACAAAAGATGAAATAATCATTACGTCTGAATTCCTGTCGACCAATAGATTTGGATAATCCTGCGTCTTTTCTAACATCAAAGGAAATAGTTCTATAAAAACTTGGATTGTATCGGTCTTACGATAAAGTGGAAAATTGACCAAATAATAACCCCGATTGTTTTCTTTAAAGAAAAAAATACCAGGTTTTACAAAAATACCATTTGAATCGATCTTATTTTTAAAATACTTCCAACAATTGCATTCTTCGTTAAACGGCCTGATAAGAATCTTGTCCTGCGAAGAACAAACAATAAGCTGAGAACTAAAATTCGATAAATAACCTTTTTTAAAAAGCTGAGAGATTGTTTCACGAATCTTGATTTCTTCATTGATATTAGAATCAGATTTTTGTATGAACTCCTGCAAAGTCTCATCGATCAGATATTCAGCCAGATGGTCTCTCCCAGAACTCAGATACAGAGATAATATTTTGAGGTTTTGCTTTAACTTTTCGTGATAAATCTTTCTTAAAGATAACACCACAAGAAATGAAAATATGACCAATGCAAAAAACAACAAAAGCGTTTTTTTGAGCTGATCCATTTTTACTAAAACCAGCAGTAAATAAGCAAGAATTAAAAAGCCACCAATAACTAAATAATCTTGCCAAAAAATCAAATGCTTAGTAAAAACGAAAATCAACGAACCCGACAAAACAAAAATTAATCCAACGTAATGTTCTTTTAACTTGGTTTTTTGAATAATATTTGACGCATGGTACCAAAAAATAGCAATTACAGTGGAAGCCAGCAAAACTGTGAAGAAAAGCCAAATTTGAAGCAAATCAAATGTTGTCAGATCTTTAAAATTCCAGTACCAGCTGCTGTTATGAAAAAAAGCAGGTAAAAAGACATAAAAAGCTACCATGAATAGCCAAATTGTGGTCCAGCACAGAAAAACCACAAAGTACTTCCATTCTTTCTTGGCTATTACCCATTGAAAATTTTTCAACAAGCGGAGAGTTAATCCAGTAAACCAAAAAAATGCCATTAAAACATTCAATAAATCTGCTAGGGAAGGTAGGCGAATGCTCCACGCAAAAAAATGAGGTTGTTTAATAATTAATCCTTTCCACACAGGGATAGAATAAACCAAGTGAAGAGTAAACCAGATGAAAAAAGTTGAAACGATAATAAATAAAACTTTCAATACGTAACTTCTAACATAATTATGCACATATTTTCTTGATCCGCTGAAAAGTAGAAAAACTAATACATATAACAACATAGGCATGATCCACTGATAAGGATCATCTTCATGAAAACCTGGTTCGTATACAAATGGTAAACAAACACCATAGGCATCAATTGACAAGCACTCGGTAGCGTCATGACTTACTGGAGGTTTGATAGCTAAATGCCTAATCCCTTGAAAAAAAGATGAAAAATGAGGTTGAACAAAATCATTCCTAAACGTATAATTAAGATATATGGGGAGCTGTATTAAAAAAATAGTATCCTTTTTTGACCTTTTTTTGATAATATCCCAGCCATTAGAAACAAATGAAATAGTTGATCCGTTACTTTCTTTCAAAATTTTTTTATCTGGTTCAGGATATTGATTTCCCGACCAACCTGTCAAATTTTCATTTACATATACCCATGCTGTGACATCTTTTTGGTAAAAAAAATTCAAAAATTCTTTAACAGAATATTTCAACACTTTTGCTTGCCATGTATCCAATGTTTTGAAAGCATGATTAATTTTTCGATAAAATCGTTTGATTTCGACATTTTTTTGTTGTGAAATAGTTAGATAAATTATCATTACCATCATCACAAAAACTATAAATAGATATGATTTTCTCATAACGGGTGTAATTTTTTTTATGAAATACATGGTAAATAAAATTTTTTTTGTTAGATTTGCATAAAATTATATGATTATGAATAAAAACGTATTTTTCATTTTAATTTTCCATTTTTTGCTTTTATTTCTTAAAAGTCAATGTTATTGGGTTAACAACGGTGCTAATGTAATCATTTCCAATAATTCGAAAGTAATTGTATTAGGCGAATATCAAAATTTAAACAATGGCTATACTACCCTTGAAAATAATTTTGACTCATTGTATGTTAAGCAAATGTTGAATGATGCTACACTTAACAGCAACGGAGCTATCTTTGTAGATACCGGAAACTGGATCAACAACAATACTTTTAATGCAAATAATAGCAGAACCTACTTACGTGGAATCAACCAAGAAATTAAGGGTAATAGTCCAACGACATTTTATGATCTTTATTTATATGGTCCTCAAACCAACGGTCAAAAAAAATTGGGGAATTTTGTTGTCGTACAAAATAAACTTTTCCTTGATGCTAACGAAGTCTACTTGCAAGATTATACTTTAACTATTTCAAATCCTGCCACAAACGCCCTTGAATATACGAGTGGATATATTAGCAGCAACGATAATGGATCTTTTATTCGTGCTACCAATTCAACGCAGTCATACTATTTTCCTATGGGTTCGGAAAACCTTCCTTTCCGATTCAGACCCATTAACATTATTCCATCTTCTACAACAAACAACCTCGTTGGTGTTAATTTTAGAAATTACAATGCAACCAATTATGGGTATGATCCGTCTATAAAGGAAAATGTCCTTTGCGAAGTGAATGATCAATTTTTTTATAGCATAGAAAGAACAAGCAATTCAAGTAATTTTGATGTAGAAGTATTTTATAACGAAGTAGAAGATGGTGTTTGGGAAACCATGGCTAAGTGGAGCACCACACCCAGTCCAACAGAATGGAAAGAGCAAACACCATCATCTTACGTAGCAGGAAATCCATTCAGTACAGTGACAGCTACTATTCAGGGTAGTACTTCTTCGAATGAAAACATTATTACTCTAGCAACAAAAGGCGTGGTAGTTAATTTGGGAAATGATACCTCTATTTGCGAAGGGACATCTTTAACACTGGATGCAGGAAATCCTGGTTATCAATACAATTGGTCTACAGGCTCGAGCAATCAACAAATTCAAGTTTCGACAGCTGGTACATATAGTGTTACCGTAACCAATCCTTTTAATAACTGTTCTAATTCTGACCAAATAGTAATACAGGTTGTCAATTTACCCAATGCTCAGATTACTTCTAACCTTTTATCTTTCTGTCAAAATGATCCCAATCCTACTTTGCAAGCTACCCCTGCTGGTGGTGTATGGAGTGGTCAAGGTATCGATCCAAATTCAGGAACTATTAATTTAAGTTCATTGGCACCAGGGCAGTATATCATTCGCTATACCGCCACTAATGCTTGCGGAAGCGACAAAGATTCAACTCAAATCACCGTTAAAGAAGTTCCTGCTATTCAAGTTTATGGCGATCCAGAAACATGCATTGGTGCTAATGATGGAAAAGCATGGGTAACTATTCAGGGAAATGACGTACCATATGCTATTGTTTGGAGTAATAACCAGACAACAGACACTATATCTATGCTGGTCCCCGGAACTTATCATGTACAGGTGACAGGTGCTAATGGCTGTAAGACTTCTGCTAACACTACTGTCACTGCAGGAACCGAGGAATGCTACATAACTCATATATTCATTCCTAATATTTTCTCTCCAAATGGGGATGGAAACAATGATGTTTTTCAAATTTATGGTGCAGGAATTAAAAACATTAAAGTCTACATATATGATCGCTGGGGAATTAAGGTGTACGAATCCTCTTCGTTAACGGATACGTGGGATGGAACTTACAAAGGTAAACCTCTTGATCCTGCGGTATTTATGTATTACATTACAGTAGAATTCAAAAACGGAGAAACCAAAGAATTTGAAGGAACATTAACCTTAACAAGATAAAAAAAATAAACATATGAAAAATCACATCGTATTTATTATATTAGTATTAGTTGGAACGATTGCAAAAGGGCAGGATTATCATTTTAGTCAATACATGGAAGCACCCATGATGGTAAGTCCAGCTTTAAGTGGCTATTTTGATGGGAATTATCGATTCAACCTTATTTATAAAAGCCAATGGCATGCTATTCAAAAAGGATATAGGACTTTTGCTTTTGCAGCTGATGGACAATTTTTAACTTTAGGTAGTGGTTTTCTAGCGGGTGGAATCAACGTACTGAATGATGTAGCTGGTACGGTAACTTTGAAAAACCTGGTTGTTAATTTAAATGTAGCCTATCATGTCAAACTGAATGAAACACAATTTCTTGGTGCAGGTATTTACGGGGGAGTTGGCCAGAGAGGGTTGGATCTATCCAATGCTCAGTGGGGAAGTCAGTACGATGGAGTTTCTGGATTTAATCCATCACTTCCTTCAAACGAAAATATTTCCAGCGAAAGCTTTTTATATGCCGATTTTGGATTTGGTTTAAATTATGGCCTCAATGTTAACAGTACTACTATGTCAAGCAACGATGGCCTTAAACTCATAACAGGATTTGCGTTATATCATGTAACTCAGCCCAAATTTAAATATTATGCAACTGAGAGCGAAAAATTAAATATGCGCATTACTGCTTATGTTCAAAGTTTAATAGGTATTGCAAATACTAACCTTGCTGTGAAACCGTCAATCATCTATAATCAACAAGGTAAACAAAACGAAATCCTTCCAGGTGT
This sequence comes from Bacteroidales bacterium, assembly GCA_026418905.1. Classification (NCBI taxonomy): domain Bacteria; kingdom Pseudomonadati; phylum Bacteroidota; class Bacteroidia; order Bacteroidales; species Bacteroidales bacterium. Next base: position 55,524 of record JAOAAK010000003.1, read on the forward strand.
TTTGCTTCGTTATCAACAAAAAGAAAGTTCTAAATACACGGGGTTCGTCAAAGAATCTTATTTTAGCCTTGGTGCTCTTTTCCGTGCTAGAGACGCTATTATCCCTATGTTTTCTATTGAAATGAATGATTTCACTTTAGGTATTACATACGACATTAACGTTTCAAGTCTTAGAAAAGCTACGTCCGGCAAAGGAGGTCTTGAATTTAATCTGAAATATGTAATAAAGAATAGAAATGTAAATCGCAGTTTGTTCTAATTGACTAATACCTATAATTTTTTAAAAAGATTACCCTCGAAAGGGTAGTCTTTTTTTTATTTTCTAAATCGAAATATTTTGCCATCTTTGCTGCATGAAATTCATTACCCATCTTAAAGGACCATACATTATTTTAATTATAAGCATCACCCTATTACTTTATCTGATGGGTTTAATTTTTTTCATTACTATTAACTCCTCGAAAATGATACAATTTATTAAAAGCAATTATGTTATCACCGTTTTTATTAATGACAGTGCAGGTTCTAATATAATCCAACAAAAAATTTCATATTATTCAAAACATCCTTACATAGAAAGCGTAACATATGTTCCTGCCGACACAGCTTTGAAATTTATCCAAAAAGAGTTAGGAGAAGATGTGATCAGTCTTTTAGGTGAAAACCCCATATCACCCTCATTGGAAATAAAACTAAAACCTGATTATGCTCAATCGGAAAATATGCACCAACTTAAAGTTGAACTTGAAAAGGAACCTATCTTTTCGTCCGCATACTATCAAGAGAATTTGATAGAAGAAATCGAAAAAAACAGCAACTTTATGACCATCCTTTTTTCAGCTTTAACTTTACTCATTACAATTATTGTAATAAGTCTCATTCACAACACTATACGGCTTGTTATTTATTCTAGACGATTCATCATCAGAACAATGTTATTGGTAGGAGCAACCAAAAGTTTTATTTTTCGACCTTTCTTGGTATTATTTTTATGGTTTAGTTTGATAGCTTCGGTCTTTGCAGCATTTCTTCTTAAAATAAGTTTTCAATTTGTGCTGAATCAGATTCCTGATTTACAATTTATTTTTTCTACCTTAGATATGTTCCTCATTTTCGGATCAATACTATTTGCTGGTATTTTTATTTCTTTTATTTCAACATTAATTTCTTTAAGGCACTACATAAAACTTAATGTAGATCTTTTATATGCCTATTAATTTATTCAACTTTTTCAATTCGAAAAAATTACGTAGGTTTGCAAAAAAGCATGAAGGAAGATGTTTTTACAGTCATCCTAGCAGGAGGTGTAGGGACAAGATTTTGGCCTTTAAGTAGGGTGTCAAAACCTAAACAATTCATAGATATTTTTGGATTCGGAAAAACACTTATTCAGCTAACATATGAACGATATGCAAAAGTTTGCAAACCAGAAAACATATACGTTATTACAAGTGAACAATACGTTCATTATGTTAAAGAACAATTGCCTTCCTTACCCGAAAATCAGATCATTATTGAACCTTATCGAAAAAACACTGCTCCCTGTATAGCCTATGCTGCACAAAAACTTTATAAAACACATTCTAGTGGGGTTATGATTGTTGCTCCTTCTGATCATCTTATTCAACATGATGATAAATTTGTTGATGATATTAATCTTGCAGTTGAATTTGCTCGAAACAATCCGTGGCTAATTACATTAGGAATCATGCCAACACGCCCTGATACTGGTTATGGCTATATCCAATTTAGCCAACACGACAGTTCCAAAATACATCCCAACATACGAAAAGTTAAAACATTTACTGAAAAACCAGACATTAATCTTGCAAAGGAATTTATTAAAAGTGGAGAGTTTCTTTGGAACGCAGGTATTTTTGTATGGTCAATTTCCTCCATATTGCAAGCTCTCCAAACTCATGCTCCTGACATAGCTCATGCTTTTGAGAAAGGCAAAGATGTGTATAATACATCGGATGAAAAAAAATTCATAGAAGAAGCATACGCATCATGCCGAAACATATCTATCGACTATGCAGTTATGGAAAAAGCTAAAGATAACGTGTACGTAGTTTTAAGTCAATTTCTATGGTCAGATCTTGGCACATGGGGATCATTACACAGCCACATGCCACAGGATAATAATAAAAATGCCACAACAGGTGAACACATTATGCTTTACAACACCCAAAATTGTATTATTCACATACCTCCTCATAAACTCGCATTAATTCAGGGTCTAAAAGATTACATCATTGTGGACACTTCAGATATTTTAATGATTGTTAGAAAAGAAGACGAGCAAAATATCCGCCACTACGTCAATGACATTTTACTTGAGAAAGGAGAGGAATTCATATAATTTGGGGTGGAAAAATATTACCACATCCTTAACCTGCCGCCAAATGCTTCGTGGGAAGAAGTCAAAAGTTCTTTCCGAAAGCTCGTTATGCAATATCATCCCGATAAAAATCCCTCACCTGAGGCTAAGGAAATATTCATCCAGATTCTGGATGCATACGAACATATAAAATTGTATCATGAGCGAAAAAACTTCAAAGTTACCACTTCACAAACTGAGGTCTTTGATGCTGAAGCATACATCAAAGAGCGAATTCGCCAGTATATCAGAATGAGGTACGAAGAAATTCTTCGTGAAGAAATGGCATTATCCAGTTTACCTATACAAAAACTTTTTCTTCCTAGATGGCTTAGTTCTTTTTTCATTCTTTTTGCTGTAATTCTTCTTCTTGATTACTGGGTACTCCCCTTGCGATCGTATAACTGCGAACTTGAAGTTTTAAATTATGGGTTTAGAGCTTGTAATTCAATCATTTACCTAACACCCGAAGATGCTGAAAAAGCAGGCCAATGCATTCACCTATATAAAACTCATATCTTTAAGCTAGTTAAAAAAATCAGATTTGAGGATGGGACCCAAAGTAAAATTACGAATTCATATGATGAATATATAATTTTACCTATTCTTTTAATTGTGCTTAATATAGTTGCAATTTGGATTCCCCTGAAAAATCTTGAAGGAAAAATAGTATTAATGATTTTCATTGTTGTTCTATTCCTATCTATCTTGCTTTCACTCATTTTTCTACAATAAATTACAAAATCTTTCTATTTTTGTGACAAATTGTTCAATCATGAGTTTTCGAATCATTGTTCTTGCTAAGCAAGTTCCAGATACGCGAAAAGTAGGCAAAGATGCGATGAAAGCAGATGGAACTGTAAACCGAGCTGCTTTACCTGCCATATTCAATCCCGAAGATTTGCATGCCCTGGAATTCGCTTTGAAAATCAAAGAAACCTTAGATGACGTCGAAATTATTTTAATCACTATGGGTCCTCCAAGAGCAGCCGAAATCATACGTGAAGGCCTTTACAGGGGTATTGACAAAGGAATTTTGATTACAGATAAACGATTTGCTGGTAGCGACACATTAGCTACATCCTACGTTTTGTCTAGAGCCATTCAAAAACTTTCTCCATTCCATCTTGTAATAGCAGGAAGACAAGCTATAGATGGCGATACAGCTCAAGTTGGTCCTCAAGTAGCTGAAAAATTAAATATTCCCCAAATCACTTATGCTGAGTCTCTTGAAACTATTACCAATGAAAAAATTATAGTCAAACGACGTCTTGAAAGAGGAATAGAAATTGTTTCTTCCCCATACCCTGTTTTAATTACAGTAAATAACACAGCCGATCCATGCAGATCTTATAATGCTCTGATGGTTCTTAAGTACAAAAAAGCAAAATCTATCACTGAACTACAAGAAGAATCGAGTGAATATAACGAACTCTACGAAAAAAGACCATATTTGGTTATTCCTGAATGGGGAGTTGAAGATATCGAAGCAGATCAAAAGTGGTTAGGTCTCAGTGGTTCACCAACAAAAGTTAAGAAGATAGAAAATGTCGTTCTTACTGCTAAAGAATCTCAAGTTTTTTCAGCTAAAGATGAAGATATTGATTTACTTATGAAAAAATTAATTGAATCTCGTATTTTAGGTTAAACCCAAATATTAAAGCCGTGAACAGTGTATTCGTTTTTTGTGAATTGACAGAAGAAAGACATGTTGCAGATGTTAGCCTTGAATTATGCACCAAAGCTAGGAAACTGGCCTCCGATCTAAATACTAAACTTGAAGCCATTTTACTTGGAGACGTTGATGAAAGCATTGTTCAGGAAGTTGCCCCTTACGGCGTGCAAGTTCTTCATCTTTTATCCCATCCTAAATTATTTCCATATAGAACTTTACCATTTGCAGAGCTCATTGTACATGTATTTGAAAAAGAAAAACCTCAAATAGCTTTGTTTGGTGCAACTCCAACGGGCCGAGATTTAGCACCACGAATAGCATCAAAACTAAAATGTGGGCTGACGGCTGACTGCACTGCCTTAGAAATAGGCGATCACGTCGATACCAAAACAGGTACAACATATAAAAATCTTCTTTATCAAATCCGCCCTGCTTTCGGAGGTAATATCATAGCCACCATCATCAACCCCGAGACACGACCACAAATGGCAACCGTTCGTGAAGGTGTCATGAAAAAAGAACCTCTTTCTTCTCCTGTGAATACTGAAGTTGTTCATTACGACGTAAATTCTCTTTTAAAAGAGGAATACTTTATTGTAGATATAATTGAGAGGCACATTGATCCACCAAAGGTTAACATCAAAAATGCACCTATCATTGTTGCTGGCGGCTATGGCATGGGAAGTAAGGAAAATTTTAAATTGCTATTCGAATTGGCGGAAGTGTTAGGAGGTGAGGTGGGTGCTTCACGTGCTGCTGTAGATGCAGGTTTTGCTGAAAAAGAAAGACAGATAGGACAGACAGGAGTAACGGTTCGTCCAAAATTATACATCGCTTGTGGCATTTCCGGCGCTGTTCAACACCGCGCAGGCATGGCTGAATCGGCAACTATCATCTCTATTAATACGGATCCTGACGCACCTATTAATCAGATAGCTGATTATGTAATCATCGGCGATGTCGTTGAAGTGATTCCCAAAATGATCACATATTACAAAAAGAATTCAAAATAAGAAAGTTATGGAAAATTTTTATACAGACAATCCTTCTTTACGTTTTCATTTATACCATCCTTTGATGGAAAAAATCGTACGAATTAGGGAAAATGACTTTGAAGAAAAGGAACTTTATGAAGATGCTCCGTTGGATTTCGAAGACGCAATGGACGGTTACGAAAAAATATTAAGTATTATCGGTGAAATATCAGCTGAAATTATTGCACCAAATGCCGAATCTGTCGATCATGAGGGAGCTAAAATCATTAATAATGAAGTACACTATGCTGAAGGAACCAAAAAAAACTACGATGCTTTGAAAAAAGCTGGACTTATTGGAATGACTCTTCCAAGAAAATACAAGGGATTAAACATTCCGATTCTTCCCTTTGTCATGTCAAACGAAATTATCGCGAGAGCTGATGCTAGCTTTAGTAACATATGGGGTTTGCAGGACTGTGCCGAAACTATACATGAATTTGCCTCCGATGAAATCAAAGAACAATATTTGCCCCTCTTTCCTCTTTATGGATACACTGCAGCCATGGATCTCACCGAACCCGATGCTGGCAGCGACCTTCAATCTGTTCAACTCAAAGCCACCTATGATGAAAAAAGCAATACATGGTATTTGAATGGTGTTAAACGCTTTATTACCAACGGAGATGCAGATATTTCGCTTGTACTGGCAAGGTCAGAAGAAGGCACGAAAGATGGACGAGGTCTTTCATTGTTTTTATACGAAAGAAAACACAAAGCTGTAACGATTCGTAGATTGGAAAATAAGCTAGGTATTAAGGGTTCCCCTACGTGTGAATTAGTTTTTAGAAATGCTCCAGCAAAACTCATAGGAGAGAGAAAACTTGGACTCATAAAGTACGTAATGGCTCTGATGAATGCAGCTAGAATAGGTGTTTCAGCACAAGCAGTAGGTATTGCTGAGGCAGCTTTCCGTGAAGCATATAAATATGCTCATGAGCGTGAACAGTTTAATAAAGCTATTATCTATTTCCCTCCCGTGTACGAAATGCTTGCCATGATGAAAGCCAAAATCGATGCGGGAAGAACTCTTCTTTACGAAACTACAAGATATGTGGATATTTATAAAGGACTTACACATCTTTCCAATCATCGCAAGCTTGAGCCAGAGGAAAGAAATGAACTAAAATATTATCAGAAATATGCCGATGTATTTACACCTCTGACTAAGCTTTTTACTACCGAATATGCTAATCAGATTACTTACGACGCAATTCAAGTCTTAGGGGGTTCCGGATATATGAAAGATTATCCCCTTGAACGATATTATCGCGACGCTAGAATCACCAACATTTATGAAGGCACATCTCAATTGCAGGTTGTTGCTGCCATTCGTGGCGTGCTTAACGGTACCTATCAGGCATGGATGGAAGAAAAATTTAAAGAACCAATTTCACCTGAACTTGAACATCTACGGCAAATCCTGAAAAAAATGTATGATCAATACGTGAAAACTGTTCAAAAAATAAAAGATACTAACAACGACGAACTTATTGATTTTCATGCTAGAAGGTTGGTCGAAATGGCTGGCCATATTATCATGGGACAACTTCTTTTAACGGATGCCAACAGAGAACCTTCATACCGTGAATCTGCTACAATATTCATCCACTTTGGGCGTAGTCAAAACATAGCTCTTTCTCATTATATCGGACACGTACTTGATACTACGCTAAGTCATTTCAAAGCTATTATCTGAAGATTTAACTGATTTGCTCACTATCTTTAATGTTTTGTAAGATTTTTAAATAATTGTTATATCGTTCAGGGTGAATTTTTCCCTCTTCTGTAGCTCTTCGGACAGCACAACCTGGTTCATGCCAATGCGTACAGTTGCTGAAAGAACATTTATTAATGTAAGGTTCAAATTCGCGATACCAATGTCCTAGTTCCCAGGGTTCAAAATTAACAACTCCAAATTCTTTAATTCCTGGTGTATCGATTACACGAGTTCCATCCTTTAAAAGATGCAATTGAGTAAAAGTTGTGGTATGTTTACCTTTAAGATATTTTCTAGAAATATCTGCAACCTTTAATCGAAGACTCGGCTCAAGTGCATTAATCAAAGTTGATTTCCCTACGCCACTATTACCGGCAAGAAGAACGGTTTTCCCACAGATGTGTTCGTAGAACTTTTTTAATCCAAATCCCGTTGTAGCAGAAACAAGCACGTACGAATACCCAGCAAATTTATGATAGATTTCGATATAAGGTTCTATGATTGAAGCATCGTTTTGATAAAGGTCATATTTATTAAACACCAGGATAGCTGGTATATGATAAGCTTCGGCAGTGATGAGAAAGCGATCGATAAATCCAGTAGATGTATATGGCATGAGTGGAGTAACAATTAGACATGCAAGATCAATGTTAGCAGCTATGACGTGAAGTATTTTTGATTCGTTGGTAGCTCGCCTAATGATGGCATTTTTTCTTTCTTCCACATGAAAAATTTTACCTATGCCCATTTCACTGCTCCATTCAAACTTAACTATATCCCCGACCGTGATAGGATTGGTTGAATAATGAAATTCAAGTTTTAATTTACCACGCAATACACACGGATATGTTTTGAAATTAGAAAGTACATAATAGTTTTTCCCCACACAATAAACGACAACACCTTCAAGCACTTCCGACATATGGTTTACTTCCTTAATTTTGAATTTGAATGATGCCTCGAATGATCCCGTTGAGCTTTGTGTGAAATATGATTCATTAATTCATCCTCCAAATTTATCCCCATTTGATTAGCAAGGCATGTGATGACAAAAAAAATATCCATTAATTCCTTCTTGATATCATCAGGATTTTCATTTGATTTGTATGATTGTTCACCATATTTTCGAGACACATGACGAGCAAATTCACCTACTTCTTCCATGAGAATAAGTGTATTAGTTATTTCATTGAAATAACGTACTCCATGTTTTTTAATCCAATCGTCTACCTTTTTCTGCCACTCATTCAATGTCATAAATCCTTATTTTGGGTATCAATCATAATGGTCACGGGACCATCGTTGACAAGTTCAACTTGCATGTAAGCTCCGAAAACGCCCGTATGGATTTTTCCTGGACAAATTCTTTTCATTTCATTGATAAATAAATGAAAAAGTTTCTCGGCTAAAACTGGTTCCATAGCCCGAGCAAATGACGGACGATAACCTTTTTTTGTCATTGCATGAAGTGTGAACTGACTAATAAGCAATATTTCTCCATCCACATCTCGAACTGAAAGATTCATCTTACCATCACTATCAGCAAAGATTCTTAAACCAACTATTTTATTTGCTAGCCAAGGAATGTCGTCAGAAGTGTCGCTTTGCTCAATTCCGAGAAAAACTAGCAAGCCTCTACTAATTTTCCCAACTTCTTTTCCATCAACCCACACAGAAGCCTTAGCAACACGCTGAATTAAAGCTCTCATACTAACGTATAAAACAACACTTCATGTATACGGGCTGGTGATCACTAAATTCAAAATTATATTCAAAAGTTTTAACATCAAGAACTTCTATGTTAGGTGAAACAAGAAAATAATCAAGCGTAGTAACAGGAGTTTTGGTTGGTTCGTACGATTTATCAACGGCACGATTGGTGGGTATGATTGAATCGTAAACCCATTTCCATCCCACAGGCATAAAATCTTTCAAAACAGGAATGCCTGAAGTCACACCTTGATAACCTGTTTTGTAAGCAAGCTTAAATCCAGGTGGATTAACGTTCCAATCACCACCTACGATTACATAATTTCCATCTTGATACCATTTCAAAACATAACTGCGCAACAATTGCATCTCGTAAATCCTCATCAAATCAGCTTCAGAAAAAGCCGAAAGATGTAAATTAACTACATATAAATACTTACCACTTCCCTGAACATAAAACTTCTGTACCAATAGGCAACGTTGAAGCATAAAAAGTGATTTAGGCCATGAAAATAGCATGGGAAAAGCAAGACGCTTATTTTCTAAAGGGTAATATTTAGATAGGCTTACTAATCCACTATGAACATGTCCCATCGGCTTAAAAAAAGGCACAGGCACAAAAAAAGCTTGATAATTTTTAGCCGATGCTGACCAATATGAGGGTAAAATATCTCTGATGATTTTGAATTGATTAACATAATAGCTTCTTCGAGCGTTGAAGTCTACTTCTTGCAATAATAATAAAGCAATAGAATCCATGTTCTGCAATGTCTGGATTATACCGGAAAAGTTCTTTTCATATGAACCTTGGGGAGGAATCACCATATTTCCTCCATCGTAAAAAAAATTTTCGTTTTTTCCGAGTCCAGCATATCCTATATTCCACGTTAAGATCGAAATGGTATCGTAAAATTGTGGGTAATTATATGAAGTTTGATCTCCTCGATACAATAGGAGGCTTTCCTCAGGTAAAGGTCGATAACGGTGCATGGAATTTATAACCAAAATACTTACAATATAACTACAGAGCAAAATTATAACTATCAAAAATAGCCATGAAAAAAAACTTATAGCTTTTTTAAACGTTATCATGATAAGTACAAGTAAAATGTATAAGCGATTCCGAATGAAAGCAAAATTGCCCCTTCTGCTCGTGATATCTTAAATTGAGTTCTACCAAAAAGCCATAAAAACACTACTGACATGAAGAAAACTAATGCATCAAGCCATTCGAAGGTAGTTGAAATTTTGGAAGAAAATACAACAGACAAACCTCCAATAAGCAAAGCATTAAAAATATTAGAGCCTACAATATTTCCGACGGCAAAATCATATTCTTTTTTAAAGATAGAAACAAGAGAAACTGCCAGTTCAGGTAAACTCGTACCAACAGCAACAACAGTCAATGAAATGACTTTTTCTTCTATGCCTGCATAACGAGCAATAAAGGAAGCCGAAGTAATTAACAGATCAGAAGAAAAATATAACCCTACTAATCCACCAATGACAAAAACGATATTAACAAGCAATGGAAATTTTGAAATCATATCATCATCTACCTCATAAGTACTTTTTTTGAACAAGAACCACATGTAAGAAATAAAAAGAATCAATGCAATAAAACCAATCCATCGTTCAAAAAAATTGAAAAAAATCAATGTGGCATACAAAATCGTAACTACTAAAAGCACGGGAAAATCGTAGCGAAAACTTTGATCATTTATTTTAATCGGCTTTAATAGCGAAGTTAATCCAAGTATGAGTAATATGTTAAAAATATTAGAGCCAACAATATTGCCCAAAGCTATTTGAGGAAAATTTTTTAAACTAGCAACGGTACTAACAAAGAGCTCAGGGGAGCTGGTGCCAAAACCAAGAATAACAACTCCTATAACAAACCGGCTAAAGCCTAATTTTATTCCAAGCTCTTTCGCTCCACGGATAAGCAACTCGGAAAACAAGTATAACAGACCAATGCTTAAAAGCAAAAATATCACCTTCCAACCAATCATATACTACAATATTTTTAATTTTTCTTTGATGGCCTTTATTTTTTCGAGAGCATCAGCTTCTTTTTTCTTTTCTTTCTGAACAATTTCTGCTGGCGCCTTGCTTAAGAACGATTCATTGGATAGTTTTTTTTGTACACTTGCAAGAAACCCCTCATAGTAAGCAAGTTCTTCTAACAACCTATTTTTTTCCTCTTCGATGTTCAATGATTTTGTCGGAAAGAAAAAAGACTCTGTGCGAACCATGTACAATAAATGATCTTTAGGTTTTTCATTCACTTCAATTAAGCTTTCCAAATTTGTCAGCTTTTTGACTATCGGGGCATATTTCAAGATAGTTTCTTTCATTTCACGAGGTGCAAATTGTGCGGCAATTTTTTCATGAGTGGGAACATCATTTTGTTTTCTAAAACCACGAATAGTTGAAACCAATTCTTTAATAAACTCAAATTCATCTAAAATTGTTTTGTCGAAATTCTCCGCTTTTAACCACCGTGAAATCATGATACTTTCAGGATCTTCGGAATCTCTTAGGGCTTGCCAAACTTCTTCTGTAATAAAAGGCATGAAAGGATGCAGCAGCATCATCAATTCCTTAAAATAAGAAATAGTTTGTTGGTAGGTTTTTGAATCTACAGGATTACCGAAAGATGGCTTCACAATTTCAAGGTACCAGGAACAAAAATCATCCCAAATGAGCTGATAAAGCAGATGTAAAGAATCAGAAATTCTAAAATTGTTGAAATTTTCTTCAATTTGTATTTTGTTCGATTGCAAATTATGGTAAAACCATTGAATAGCAAGCTCAGCATACTCTGGAGAAGAAATTTCATGGCTAACGTGCCACGATTTAACCAATCGAAGTGCATTCCAAATTTTATTACTGAAATTTCTTCCTTGTTCGCAGAGCGATTCATCAAACAAAAGATCGTTACCAGCAGGAGAACAGAACAAAACTCCAAAACGAACTCCATCTGCACCATACCTGGCAATAAGATCAAGAGGTTCGGGGCTGTTTCCAAGCGATTTACTCATTTTTCGCCCTATCTTATCTCTTACAATACCAGTGTAATAAACATTTTTGAAAGGTATTTTTTGTTGAAAATGCAAACCTGCCATGATCATACGTGCTACCCAAAAGAACATAATCTCAGGTGCAGTTACCAAATCATTGGTTGGATAATAATATTTAAAATCTTCGTTGTTTGAATCAAGAATACCATCGAAAACGGCAAGAGGCCATATCCAACTACTGAACCAAGTGTCAAGAACATCTTCATCTTGCTTTAAATCTGACAAATCAATATTGGGATTTTTTTCTCGAGCTTTTTGCAAGGCTTCTCCTTCATGATGAGCTACTACGTAACTTCCATCTGGTAAATACCATGCTGGTATGCGATGCCCCCACCATAACTGACGACTAATACACCAGTCCTTTACATTTTCCATCCAATGACGATAAGTATTCTTAAACTTAGCGGGATAAAATTTCACTTCATCCTTCATCACTACGTCTAATGCAGGTTTAGCAAGTTCTTTCATGCTAAGAAACCATTGTTCGCTAAGTCGGGGTTCGATTATTACATCGGTTCGCTCACTAAATCCAACTTTATGGATATAATCTTCAATTTTCTCTATATGTTGTTGGTTATCGAGTAAATGAACAATCTCTTTTCGGGCTTCAAATCGATCTTTTCCTACAAGAATTTGAGCTTTTTCATTTAAAGTAGCTCTTTCTGTAAAAATATCAATGACCTCCAGTTGATGCTTTAATCCAATTTCATAATCATTCGGATCGTGGGCAGGTGTAATCTTCAAGCATCCAGTACCAAATTCCATATCTACATATTCGTCAGCTATGACAGAGACTGGTCTCCGAACTAATGGAACGTAAACCTTCTTACCTATGTAAGATTTGTACCTTTCATCATTTGGATTGACACATACTGCTGTATCAGCCAATATAGTTTCTGGACGTGTCGTAGCAATAACAAGATAACGTGTTGGATCTTCAACGAAGTAATATCTAACATAATAAAGTTTCCCACTTACTTCTTTATAAATGACTTCTTCATCACTTAGAGCAGTCAACGCCTGTGGATCCCAATTGATCATACGATATCCTTTGTAAATAAGGCCTTCCTCGTACAATCTTACAAAAACATGAATAACAGACTCATAATATTTGGGATCCATCGTAAAACGTGTTCGATTCCAATCAAGTGATGCTCCTAATTTTTTTAGTTGTTCGAGGATAATCCCTCCGTGTTTTTCTTTCCATTCCCAGGCATGTTTTAAGAACTCCTCTCTCGTAAGTTGATGTTTTTCGATACCTTCTGCTTGGAGTTTTTGAACAACTTTAGCTTCGGTGGCAATCGATGCATGATCAGTTCCAGGTACCCAGCAAGCGTTAAACCCAAGCATTCTTGCACGCCTGATCAGAACATCCTGCAAGGTATTGTTAAGCATATGTCCCATATGCAATACCCCCGTTACGTTAGGGGGAGGTATGACAATGGTATAAGGAACTCTTTTGTCAGGATAAGAATAGAAATAACCTTTTTCCATCCAGAAAGCATACCATTTGTCTTCAACGAGAGATGGATCGTATTTGGAAGCTAATTGCATAAGAGGTAAAATTTTATGCAAAAGTAAAAAAACTCATATTTGCTTTGAGATTTTTTGTATTTTTGCCATGGAGAGTTGGCAGAGTGGTCGATTGCGGCGGTCTTGAAAACCGTTGTCCCGTCACCGCGGGACCGGGGGTTCGAATCCCTCACTCTCCGCTCAAGAGTTCATAATAAAGAAAGCCGCCCATGGGCGGCTTCTTTATTATAAGGAATCATCTTTTACTGCAAAGGAGCCACAACTTCGATAACTTCAGGTAAATCCATCCCTATTTTCTTTAAATGTTCAATTGTGGGCACACCGTTTTTGTTCCAACCACGACGTTTGTAAACAGCATCTACCAATTTTTCATACTGCTCCTCACGATATTTTCGAAGTGCTTTCATTTTTTCCTGTAAGGTCATCTGACGAGTATCTAATCCCAAGATTTCCTGAAGCTGTTTATCGTATCTATCCTGACGACTTAAATATTCTTCTTCAGTCACCGGACCAGCAGCTCTATAGGGTTGTTGGTCATGTTTACGAAGTCCTTTTCCCATACGGATATTAAATACGCGTTGAAAATTATAGACGCGTTCACTTTGTAAAATTAGTTCTTCCTTACTAAAAGGCTTACCCGTAACAGCTGAATAAATGGCTACGTAATTATCGACATGTTCTGGAATTTTGTGAGGTTCATCAGTTTCAGCATTATTGGCGGGTTCGATGTCATTCCAAGGTAGTTTGCAAAGTCCCTGTAAACTAAACCAGGTTCTAAAGATTGGAAAATAATACAAAGCTTCAGCTTTATCTTCAAAAGTTGGTATCTGATTATTTACCATATCCATAAAAATGAGCCAAGCTTCATCGTGCTGAGGACCTTTATTGGTAAGAGCATATCCTCCTTGTTGTGCAAGAGATTCTTTAGAAACATAGAGGCTATATTCTAGACCTTTGTTTTCCATAGCAATATCTTGAATAAATTGAGGATCGCCCCAACCTTTTTCGATAAACATTTCTTTGAGTTTTTTCACCCCCAATCCCGCAATTTTTCCAAATCCTTCTCCGCGAGCTAACTGATGAAGAAGTTCCATGGCAGCTTCTTTGTTACCGAAATTAAGTTCAAGACCCCCTGTTCTTTCTTTGTTCAAAATACCGGTTTCATAACATTCCATCAAAAACCCCACGATATTTCCCCATGTGATCGTACAAACACCATATGTATCACAATAAAAGTTAGCCTCTATCGTAAACTCCGGATCAAAAATTCCCATGGTTGACCCCAAAGAAGCTGTCGTTTCATACTCGGGACCATCCACCAAAACTTTATGTCCTTTGAATGGTCCAGTTTTCAATTCAAAATCATCTACGCCTTTGGAACAACTCAAGTGACATCCCAGCCAACACCCATCAAATATATTTTGTGTAAAATACTCCTTGTATATATCGCTATGAACCTTATGAACATCAGGATGAGTTCCATATCGAAAATTATGAGTTGGTAACAAGTCATAATCACCCATGATGTTGGTAAGATGAGCCGTACCCTTAGAACGCATTTCATTTTGAACGGCATCTAATTCATCTATTTCTTTCTTTAAACGCAATCCCCTTTCGATGATAGTTTGAATATCTACTACATTGTTGAAATTGGCCGACACACCGGAAACTTTTGCCACAAGTGCTTTAATGCGTTTATGCCGAAATACTGTGCCTGTCCCGCCACGACCAGCTTGTTTGACGCGTACTTTTTTTCGCTTTGGATCATAAAAACTAAAGTTAAGCATTCCAATAAGGCTGGTTTCTGCTGCAGAACCAGTGCTAACAACTCCAATGTTTCTTTTATCTTTTTCATCATAAGCAAACATTTCAGTCAATTCTTCCACCAGCAAATGAGAATCCTTCGAAAGGCCAGGATCCTCAAAAATTTCAACGACACCTGTGGTTCCGTCTAGAAAGATTATTACGTCTCTATCGGCAATCCCTTGTAATTCCAGTGCATCAAAGCCACATATTTTCAAAAAAGGGCCAAAGAAACCACCTACATTACTGTCAATGGGAATTTCTGTTGTTGGGCTGAGAGTTACAACAATGGATTTTCCTGCCCCGCTATATTGAGTTATTCCACAAAGGGGACCGCCAGAAATGATAATCTCATTTTCAGGATCATTCCAACGAGTTTTAGGAGTAACAGCATCCCACAAAAGCTTTAATCCATACCCGCGCCCACCAATAAATTTTTCTTTCATCAATGGTGGTACATCCTTAATTTCATGTTGTAAGTTACTCAAATTAATGTACAAAATTTTATCAGTATATCCCCTATAAACAGGTGTTATTTCATACTGAAATCTTTTTAAAAACTTCCTATTGGATTTTAATTCAGTTATGTTCATAATTTTCCTCTTTTTTGCAAAAATAAAAAACTTAAAATTCCAACTTGTTTTTTTCTATAAAATTTCTATAAAGAATTGTAATTTTGTAGTAAAGTATAACTTATGGATAAAATAGCTTTTATATTTTTGTTATTGAGTTTTTCTAATGTTTTTGCTCAAAGTGTAGGAGTTGGTTCATCTTTTTTTACTCCTGATGCTTCAGCTATGCTAGAAGTGCAAGCTACGAATAAGGGAATTCTTATACCTCGTGTAACTCTTACAGGAATTAACGATGCAGTTACTATCCCAAGTCCTGCTACCAGCTTACTGGTATACAATACGGGGGGAGCTTTACCTACAGGTTATTACTACAATTCAGGCACGAGTGCCGCTCCGGTTTGGACAAAATTAATCACAACCCAAGACGCGTGGCTCATTAGAGGTAATGCTGCCACGGATCCTGTTAACAATTTTATTGGCACAACTGATAATCAACCTCTAGTATTTAGAACTAATAATGTAGAAAGAATGAGAATTTTATCTACAGGTAATGTGGGGATAGGGACTTCGAACCCTACCCAAAGACTGGACGTAACTGGTAATATTCAATTTTCTGGAGCTCTTATGCCAAATGGAACAGCAGGTGCTAGCGGGCAATACCTTCGATCTCAGGGAGCTGGACTTCCTCCCGTTTGGTTTTCTCCTGCTGCAACTCTTGTATATCAAAATGCATTTAACTCTACAGCAAATGTATGTGTTAACAATAACGCATGGATGACACATCCAGGAGTCTCTGTTACACTTGCTTTACAAGCTGGTGATGTTGTCTTTGCTTGGGGCTATGGAGGTGCCATGGCAGATAATAATTGCGATGGTACAACGGATGTTGTATATTGTTACATAGACGTAAGAATTGCAGTAAATGGTGCAGACTTTCCTGATGGAGCATGGGCAAGAGTGGGGGTTGATTACTCTGGTTCAAATTACTCTCCATTTACTTCTTATTCCATTGCAGGTAGGTACACTGTTCCAGCCAATGGAAATTACACTTTTGAATTGCAAACTAGAAGAGCAAATACCGCTGGTGGCAACGCTATCACTGCCGGCGATAATACATCCGCTTTGCAATCAGGGATGATGTTAATGGTTTATCGACCTTAAACTTTATGGATTATGAAACAGAAAAAGCTTTTTTTCGTTTTATTAGTATGTTTGTTTTTTTCCGCTTTAAGAGGCCAGCATATATACAAAGATTCGCTATCGGTAATATCAAACAAACTTTCCACTATAAAGGATATTCCAAACAAAGATACCTTGAAAGCTAAGAATCTCATCTCACATTGGAAGGAAAATGCATCATCCATCCCACACCCACCAATAACTCCTGTTTCAAAAAAGGAAGAACTAAATATGTTCAGAGAATTAAAAAAATAAAAAAATAAACTTTATCTCACTTTTTTATATTTTTGCGTAAAAATTTAAATGACATTTAATGAAATAAAAGAACGTTTATCTCAATGTCAAGTAGGAATTGCTGGATGTGGAGGTTTGGGTAGCAATTGTGCCCAAATGCTTTTAAGGACTGGTATAAAAAAGTTAATATTAGCTGATTACGATGTGGTTACTGAAAATAATTTAAATAGGCAATTTTTTTTCTACGACCAGATAAATCAAAAGAAAGCTTTTACCCTAAAAGAAAATTTACTTCGAATTAACCCATTCGCACAGATCGAGGCTTTTGAAGTTTTTTTAACACCCGAAAAAGTGAGAGAAATTTTCTCAACTTGCGATGCTATTGTCGAAGCATTTGATCTTAAAGAACACAAACTCATGATCATTGAAACTGTGGAAACTTACTTTCCTGAAAAACTTCTAGTAAGTGTTTCTGGACTTGCTGGGTTGAATCATCTGGACAAATTTAAAGTCGTTCGGAATGGTAATTTGGTTTTAATTGGTGATTTTATGAATGACGTATCTGAAGAAAATCCTCCTCTCGCGCCCAAAGTATCTATCGCTGCAGCCCTCGAAGCCATAGAAGTAATTAATTTTTTGTTGAATAAATCTCAAAATTGTAAATATGGAAACCCAAGTTAAATCATCGCTTCCGAATGCCCAAAATGCATACATATTAGGAATAATTTCTATTGTCCTAACTTTTACAGCTTTCATCATTGGCCTAATTTTAGGTGTTGTAGCTATTTTAGAAGGGAACAGAGCTATCAAAATCTACGAAGAACAACCAGATTTATACGATACCAAAGAATATGAAAATGCCAAAACGGGTAAGCTTTTGGGCTGGATAAGTGTAGGTTTATCTACTTTTTTTCTACTCATATTTGTATTTGTGTTTATTGCTATTGCTATATTAAGCATTCAACAAACATTTTCTTTTAACTAATGTAATGCATAAAAAAATTTTTAAATTTGCCCTATTAAAAAATAAGCTCATGAAAAAGTTAGTAAGTATTTTAATTGCTATCATTGTAACAATTGCTATAAGCAGTTGTTCTAATAAAGAAAAACCTGAACAGGTTGTGAAAAATTTCTTCGAGTATGTATCAAAAGCTGAATTTGACAAGGCAAAAGACTTATGTACCGGCAAAGTCAAACAAACTCTTGAAGAGATGGAAAAAACTATTAAAGAATCTCCAGATAAAAAATCAGAACTATCCATCGAAATAAAAGATATACAATGTAAGATAGATGACAAAGGAAGTAAAGCCATCTGCACATTTAAAGCTAAAGCAAAAGATGATTCTGATTTTAACGAAGGTAAAGCTGAATTGACAAAAGAAGATGGAAAGTGGAAAATTGAGGACATAGACTAGAAAAATATTTTAACTTTTTTGAACCTCATCATTTAAATGATGAGGTTTTTTATTTCATTAATTTATTCAACAATCTTTATTATTTTTGAAAAAATGCTTTTGAATGAAAAAAGCAATTATTATTGTTTTTTCATTGGCTTTTGTTTTTAGGAACTTCATTATAGCTCAATATATTCCAATTCATCTTTTGCATCAACAAGAATTTGGCTCTATAACCTTTGAGCCTTCTACTCCAATAACAAGTAAGAATAACTCATCATGTCAGCTCGAAAAAATTATTTTTGGATGGCATCCTTATTGGTCGAACGGTCTGGAGGTCAATTATCAATGGAATCTGATCTCGGATCTATGCTATTTCAGCTATGAATTTGATCCTGCTACAGGCAATCCAACCAACACACACAATTGGGCAACAGCATCTGTTGTAACTACTGCTCTAAATCAGGGCAAAAGAGTCAGTCTATGCATAACTCTTTTTTCAAATCATGGAACTTTTCTTACTTCTTCTACTGCAAGAAGTAATCTTATTACCAATGTTCTCAATGCAGTTCAAAACAGAAATGCACATGGAATCAATATCGATTTTGAAGGAGTAAGTAGTACTTATAAAACTCAATTAACTAGTTTTATACAACAAATCGCAGATTCTCTACACCAACGTATCCCTAACTCTATTCTTACTGTTGCTCTTCCAGCTGTCGACTGGAGCAATGTGTGGGACATAGCTGCCTTGAATTCGTACGTTGATTATTTTATCATTATGGGGTATGATTATTACTACAGTGGAAGTACAACTGCAGGTCCCTCAGCTCCACTTTATACCTTCGGAAGTTTTGATTATAACTATAGCAGAACCATTACTTCTTATCTAAATAAAGGTATTCCTCCCCAAAAACTTTTGATGGGTGTTCCCTATTATGGCATTGAATGGCAAACTACATCGCTTACCATACCTTCTTCAACGGTGACTACAGGATCGAGTCGAACATACAAAACTGTTCGTACCAATGCTTCTGGAAATTACAATTCCGCCAACCAACGTTGGGAAGCTAATAGCATGAGCAACTATTGGGCTTACACGTCGGCAGGCAAATACTATCAGTGCTGGGTAGACAACGTCAAAAGCATGGCGAGAAAGTTTGAATTTATTAACATGAGGGGACTAGCAGGTATAGGTATTTGGGCATTAGGCTATGATGATGGATACACAGATTTTTGGGACCTTATCGCTAGCAAATTTTCTACCTGTTCGAATGTTGCTTGTTCCGACACCATCTACGATATGGGTGGCCCAGGGAGAAATTATTATGACAATGAAAATCTTGTCTTCACCTTACGCCCAACCAATGCCGTCCGTGTAATGATACAATTTCATCAATTCGAACTTGAAGCGGGATATGATAGCTTGTGGATTTACGACGGACCAAACACATCTTCTCCACTCATCGGGGGTTATTCTGGAACCAACTCTCCAGGCAATATTTCCTCAACGCAGCCATACCTAACCATACGATTCCGTAGCAATGGCACTACTACTAAAATAGGATGGATGGCAACCTATCAATGCATCTACGATGATATTCCCCCTATCACATCCATTCTTCCCTATTCCCAATGGATAACCGATACAACTTGGATTTATTTCGAAGATCAAGACAATACCGAAGTCATTTATCAGTTTTGGAATTTAGCACAATTTAAGAACCAAACCTATCGAGGAGATCCTAATCAAGGTTTTTTATATGAAACATTCGATGATTCTCTACCAACGAATGCCATTACATACGTTGGGGATTGGACTGTCTCACAATCAACCCTGATCCAGCTTGATTCCTCCGAAGGCAACACCAACTTATCTTTCCCTCTTAAGCAAGACAGCTCTCACATTTACCTTTATTCTTTGCGTTTTCGGTTTGGTTCCCCTGATCATACCAACAATCGTCGATGTGGTTTTCATTATTTCTGCAGTGATCCTTCCCAAATTAATAGAGGAAATAGCTATATGGCATGGTTCAGATGCGATAATCAAAAAGTACAAATGTACAAATACATCAATAACACCATGTATCTCATAAAAGATGTAACTTATCCTTTTACTCCATGGCAATGGTACGAAGCTAAAGTTTTATACAACCCCATGACTGGCTATCATGCAGTATGGATTAATAACACATTTGTCACTAGTTGGACAGATGCTTCTTTTTATCGTCAGGGCATAGCTATCTCACTTCGTACTGGCAACAGTAAAGTTTGGTTTGATGATTTTAAAGTCTTTTTGAATCGCCTCGACAGTGTTTTACTTACCGTTGGTACAGATTCCAACAATTTAATATGGGTTCAGAATCCCAACCCAACAACACCAGCTGCTTTGGTATCATCGCTAGTCATCGATAAATACCAACTCATTTCTAACCTTTATAGTAAAGAATTACATGTCGATTACACTCCACCAACACCCGTATTAACGGTGAATGATTTTGGTTTAAGTGGTCCTGACTATGACGAAATCATATCACCTATTCCTCTTACCTACAATGCCACCTGGGTACCATCTACAGATGCTCAAAGCGGACTATCAAAATACATTCTATATCTTTACAAAAACCATTGTCACGACGAACTTATTTATGGCCCTATTGAGGTTCAAGATACTTTTTCTTTCCTTACTAATATTGAATCAGGATATCAGTATTTTCTAAGTATTCAAGCTCAAAACAAGGCTGGATTAATAAGTTCTACCACCTGTTCAGATGGGATTAGTGTCCTCTTACCAACAGAAATCGAACATGTAAAAAATATCGCATACCTTTACCCCAATCCATGTACTTCTGAACTATTCATTAGTGCCTCAAAAGAAACAAAAGCTCATATCTTTGATGTAACGGGCCAGTTAGTAAAAGAGATACTACTTGATACCCCCATAACAAGAATTGACATTGCTAACCTATCGGCTGGTTTCTATTTTATAAAAACTGAAAGCGGGGAATATTTGCACTTTATAAAGAAATAGATTTTTCTTTCAGTATTTTCAGTTTTATCAAAAGCCTATTGATGGCTTTTGTCCAAGCATCCAGTTCGAGGATTGGTTTTTCTCGTATGACATTATACATAAGCCATATTCCAATAGGAAAAGTAAGAAATGTCGATGCCCACATGCCCCAAAAAGGAGGAAGTGTCATTTCACGAACAAATTTTTCAAAAATTATAGAAATCATGTAGTAGAAAATAAACACAATGATTGACACTACCAAAGGAAGACCGAACCCTCCTTTGCGAATGATGGCACCCAATGGTGCACCTATAAAAAACATTATTAAACACGCAATAGCCAGTGTAAATTTTCGATGAAATTCAATATAATGCCGCATGATTAACTCACGGTTATTTTGTTTTTCACGCTTATAATTATCAGCCAACATCAAATGCATTCTTGCAATTCCAACAGCATCTCGACGTATATTTTTTTTCTCTTCTTCAGTAAACATCTTGTCAATTTCGTCCCATGAGGAAATATTATATGTTTTATGCTGAATCGTAGATTGTTGTTTAAAAGCCATATTGGAATAAAAGTGTAAACCACTAAATACTTGTTCACAATAAATATTTAGACGTTGATAAAATTGATTTTTTAAAGTATCGATTTGCCTCAAAAGCTGAATGACATTCATCATCTGAAAATGACTTTTGAAGAGATCTTCATTGGTTTGCATGCTGGCAAAACCGCTTAAATCAAAACGGATGACTTCTTCCTTAAACACAAATCGTTCAAAAGGAAAGCGAACATTAGCATGAGCAACATCCCGCCTCTCTGTATAGCTAACTCCATCAAAAAGAGTCAGAATAAGCGTTCGCTTATCGGGTGTAATCTCCATATAGCCTTTTTTAGCAATTAAAAAGGAAAGTCCACCTGCAGGCTTTGTTAAGTCATAAATTACAATGTTTTCAAGAGTTTTGCCATCTTTTCCTTTTTTACTTACTTTGATGATATAGCCTTCGATTTCATCATAAAAAACACCGGGTTTTAGATTAAAAGCTGGTTTTTGTTCACGCACACTAAAAAGCAATGCATACATTTTAAGGTTTGCTTGAGGCAGTATATTGTTATTAAAATAAAAAGCAAACAATGCAAGAAAGGTAATAAAAATAAAATAAGGTTGAGTTAACTTTCTAAATGAAATCCCAGAAGATTTTACGGCAATCAGTTCATAATGCTCACCCAATGAACCAAAAGTCATCAGAGAAGCTAATAGCACCGATAAAGGTAAAGCCATTGGTACAAACGTCGTTGATGCATAAAAAAGAAGTTTAAACAGCATCCACCCTTCAATACCTTTCCCCACCAAATCATCTATGTATTTCCATAAAAATTGCATGAGCAAAACAAAAATGGAAAGAAAAAACGTAAGCAACCATGGTTTAACAAAAGACAATAATACCCAGCGATGAAATATTTTCATATTAAGTTAGAATGTTTCATTACTAAAAAGCAATAAAAAATCTGAAAGCTTATCAATTTTAAAAGTAACCTGACGTCCTTTCTTGGTTTGAAAATTCCAAACTCCTGTTGCCATATCATCAAAACTAACCAAACAAAAACCATTTTCATCACATTGAAAAATTTTGTTGTTTATAGTCAGAGTTCCTTTCGCACATGGTTCCGTTAGCAAAATCAAGGACCTAGTTTCGTCATCATATGCATAGTCGTAAAAGCTGAAATGAACTATCCAGTTTATATTAGTTCTATGAGCTAAAATACCAATCTTTGTTTCCTTATTTTCGTTGAAATTATCAGTAATGGAAGGAGCTATATGGAGAAAATATGGAACATTGACTAAATCAACCATTTTTATAGAAGCCACAATATTGGAATAAGAAATTTGAGTGAAACTACTCAATTGAATATTGGGATAATGTTTGTCCTTAAAACCAAAATTCTTTATCTCCACTTCTTTTCGGTACCACTTTGAATCAGATCTTTTGTGAAATATCATAGCTGGAAGAGCTTCATAAGAATTTAACGAAGGATATACATCACTACTATTTTCGTCCCTATCATTTATTATCAGACCATACGATAAATGCAAATTTGATGAAACGAGTTGATTTTGGATAAGTTTATTGAATTTGTCCTTTCCGAAAATGTCAGGTTCTACGATATAATCAGGAAGGTCATTGCTTTCAACCTCAATACCTTCGAAAACCAATGATTGAACGACAAAATATTTATGAACGGATCTTTTCACCTTGTCGCCATGAGAAAGGCAATGAATAAGAAAAGAGAAATTAGTTTCCTTTTTTGCTAACAGTACTGTTCCACTCCCTACCACTCGTAACTCATCAGCTGAAAGTATAGCTGCTGTGTCTTCGTCTACGCCTATTCCCCACATCTCTGTATTGTTTCCAGCTAAATACTCAACAGCACGCAACAATCTCCCTTGTCTTCCTCTTTGACTAAAATGCGTGTCGACGATCATATTATCCGGGAGTATTCCTAATCCTTTTCCTATTATTAAGCCATTTTTTACAATGGGAAAACTTTCAGGATCGTTGATTTCGTCTTTTAACTTTTCAATGTAGGGTGCTTCTAACCATGAAAAAGCACTTCCTCCCGACATGAGCATCAACTTTGATAAAGAAGCTGCTCCAGCACTAGTACCTGCTATTATTGTACCCTTTTTATGTAAGTATTTTATAACTTGCAGAAGCAATGTTTCCCGGCCATCAGGATAGAAAAAAAGTGCAACATAACGTGCCTGATTCCCACCTGTTAAGAAAATAACATGGTAGTTACCTTTGAGTAATTTGCTTGCAATTCCAGGATTAATTGAACCAGTTTTCCATAAAGATTCATTGATATCTGGATATGTACTTTCATCATTGATGACATGGTCTGGATCGTTAGTTGGTCGAGCATTGGTGTAGGGGTCATCAATCAAAGCAACGGGAACAATCCAAAAACACTCATTGTTGTCAAGACTTGAAAAGTCAAATTTCCCATTCAAAACCGGTATCTTATCATAATTTAACCTCAAACCACAATATTTTTCAAATCTCACCCAACGATCCATACCCGCAGCATAGGGATTAGCTGAACCCGCCGGAATAAATGCGATGCGAGTATTTTCTTTTTCACCAGATGCTTCCACAATTGCTTGATGAATGGAAAAAGACTTATCAGCGCCGCCAATAATAAATATTTTACCAGGGCAATTTGCCGTAGAATCATTTATTTCATAATGAAAAGTTAGGATTTCATGATGATTTTTTTTTACATAAAGAGTTGTGGTGTTTTCTAGCAAAAAAGGACCATAATAAGAGAAAAATTTCTCTCCATCAAAGCTGTATTCAACAACATCTTTAGAAAGTTCAATAATAATCGGTTCATTATAGATACCTGGTTCTGGCTTTATCATTTTTTCACAAAATTAGTATTCTTATGGACAAAACTTTTTTAAAAACGAATATTTTTTTGCATTTTTGCAAAAATAATCGATATGGCAAAGGTTCTGGTCATTGGTGCAGGTGGTGTGGGGACTGTAGTAGCCCACAAAATGGCACAATTGCCTGAAATTTTTAGCGAAGTTTTAATTGCAAGTAGAACCTATAGTAAGGTTGAAAAAATATTAAAAAAAATAAACAAGCCTCATTTTTACGGGGCAACTGTCGATGCCGACCGAACCGAAGAAGTTGTTTCTCTCATTGAAGATTTTAAGCCGGAAATCGTTGTCAATGTGGCTTTGCCTTACCAGGATTTACCTATTATGGATGCTTGTCTTCAAACTCAGGTATCATATCTCGATACGGCTAATTATGAACCCAAGGATTTAGCTACTTACGGTTATAAATGGCAATGGGCTTATAAAGACAAATTCAAAGAAGCTGGAATCATGGCTATTCTTGGTTGTGGTTTTGATCCTGGTGTTACTCAGGCATTTGTTGCATATGCTCATAAACATTATTTTGATGAAATTCATTATTTAGACATTGTAGACTGCAATGCTGGAGATCATGGAAAATATTTTGCTACGAATTTCAATCCTGAAATCAACATTC
Source organism: Bacteroidales bacterium (assembly GCA_026418905.1). Classification (NCBI taxonomy): domain Bacteria; kingdom Pseudomonadati; phylum Bacteroidota; class Bacteroidia; order Bacteroidales; species Bacteroidales bacterium. Next base: position 80,915 of record JAOAAK010000003.1, read on the forward strand.
GCGAAGTTACCCAAAACGGACGTTATTACGAAAACGGACAATGGATTGAAACAAAACCTCAAGAATTGAAAAAAATTATCGAATACCCTGGGATTGGCCCGAAAGATTCATATCTCATGTATCACGAAGAATTAGAAAGCCTGGTGAAAAACTTTCCCACTCTGAAACGAGCAAGATTCTGGATGACTTTTTCTCAACGTTACCTTACAGCTCTTGAAGTTCTACAGGAAGTAGGCATGACATCTATTAAACCTATTAACTTTAATGGAATAGATATTGTTCCACTTGAATTTTTAAAAGCTGTTCTACCTGAGCCATCAGAGCTTGGGAGCAACTACAAAGGTCAAACCTCCATTGGTGTTCAGTTAAAAGGTATTAAAGACGGAAAAGAAAGAACATGCTATATTTGGAATAATTGTAGTCATGAAGAAGCCTACAAAGAAACAGGAACTCAAGCAATTAACTATACGACTGGTGTGCCTGCCATGATAGGTGCAAAGTTGTATATCCAAGGCATATGGAAAAAACCAGGTGTTTATAATGTTGAAGAACTAGATCCAGATCCATTCATGGAAGATCTAAACAAATATGGACTACCATGGAATATAGAACTTGATAAACCACTACCGATTGATTTAGCCAAATGAAATACGCACATATTCCTTCCCCTTGTTATGTTTTAGAAGAAAAAAAACTTATCGATAATCTTACTACGCTTAAAAAAGTGCGAGACGCAACGGGTGTAAAAATTATTTTAGCCCTCAAGGGCTTTGCTTTTTGGCATGTTTTTCCCATCATACGTGAATATTTAGACGGAGCAGCTGCTAGTTCTCTCAATGAGGCATTGCTTATATACGAAGAGATGCATACCAAAGCTCATAGTTATGCCCCTGTTTATCTGCCTAATGAGTTCCCTTTCATATATCGTCTTTCTACTCACGTTACTTTTAATTCACTTAACCAATGGGAGCAATATAAACATTTCTTTAAAGATAATCGTGTATTAGCTGGTTTACGTGTTAATCCAGAATACTCTGAAATTAAACACGATATTTATAATCCTGCCATAAAAGGTTCAAGACTTGGAATTACCAGAGAATATATGCCATCACAGCTTCCCGATGGCATTTCTGGCTTGCATTTTCATGTTATGTGTGAACAAGACTCTTACGTTCTTGAAAGAGTTTTAGAAAATTTTTTAAACAAATTTAAAGGATATCTTCCTCAAATACAGTGGCTTAATCTAGGAGGGGGACATCTGATTACTCACCAATCTTACAATGTGCAACACCTGATTAACTTACTCAATGATTTTAAGTCCCGTTATCCATGGCTGGAATTAATTATGGAACCCGGAGAAGCTATAGGTTGGGAAACTGGCTTTCTTAAAGCAACCGTGCTGGATATTGTAAAAAACAACCGTATTCAGACAGCCATGCTTGATGTTTCTTTCTCAGCTCATATGCCAGACACTCTAGAAATGCCTTATAAGCCCGTTATACGAAATGCTGCCGAACCAGGTGTTTTCCCTTACGTTTACCGCATGGGAGGCATGACATGCCTTGCTGGCGATTTCATTGGAGATTATAGTTTTCCAGAACCCCTCAAAATAGGTGATGAAATTATTTTCGAAGACATGATTCACTATACCATGGTAAAGACAACTTTTTTCAACGGAGTAAAACATCCTTCCATTGGTATTATCAAGCAAGATGGATCTTTTCAACTGCTTAGAAAGTTTCATTATCTAGAATTCAAAAATAAGTTGTCTTGATATGTTATTCAATGGAAAATCATACCAATCTGTTTGGGCAGAACAAAACAAAAAAATAATTTATTTAGTCAATCAGCGCAATCTTCCATTTAGCTTTGAAATTGTTGAAATCAAAACCATTGAAGAACTTCTGGAAGCTATTAAAAACCTCACCGTCCGAGGAGCTCCTGCCATTGGTATAGCAGCTGCTTACGGTATATGGCTTATCTTAGAACAGCATAGAAACAACAAGAAAAGTATTCAGTTCGAATACGATCGACTCATTCATTCTAGACCAACTGCTGTCAATCTCATGCGAGGAGCTAATTACGTCATGGAAAAGGTGAAAGAGAGTTATGATCCTTCCATAGCATTTAAAGCCGCTTGTGAATTTGCCAAAGAAGAGATCGAAGCAGCTAAACTCATCGGCGAATATGGGCTTTCGCTTATCGAGGAATTTTATACCATGGTAAATCGTCCCGTGAACATTTTGACCCATTGCAATGCTGGTTGGTTGGCTTGTGGGGATTATGGTACGGCTCTTTCTCCTATTTTTCTGGCAAAACAAAAAGGTATTCCCATTCATATATGGGTTGATGAAACTCAACCTCTCCTACAGGGTGCTCGGCTAACTGCGTGGGAATTATATCATGAAAACATTTCCTTTAACATATTACCCGATAATTCGGCAGGATATTTAATGGCTTTGAATAAAATTGATATGATTATTACAGGAGCTGACAGGATAGCAATGAACGGAGATGTAGCAAATAAAATAGGAACATATTCCCTCGCTGTGCTGGCTCATTACCATCAAATTCCATTCTACGTTGCCGCACCCTTATCTACTTTTGATTTTGAACTAAAAACAGGAGTAGATATACCCATAGAACAACGCTCCGCTGATGAAGTCCTTTGTGCAAGGGTTTGGGTAAATGAAGAGTGGAAATTCTTCCCCAAAACAGTCACTCATTTTCCCACCGTTAATTACGCATTCGATATAACTCCTGCTCATTTTATTCGTGCCTACATCACCAATCACGGAATAATTCACCACCCTCAGGAACTTTCCAGCTAAAATTCAAATGAAAATCCATCGTAAGCTGCTATCACGCCTTCTGGCAATAGTGTTCGCAACTCCCGATAAGGAGGCATAAAATGACTTATGTGTGTAAGGTAGGCTCTTTGTGGATTAACTTTTTCTATGATTGATAGAGCTTCTTGTAACGAAAAATGGGTTTCATGCGGCTGGAGTCTTAATGCGTTAATAATTAAAATTTCCGTTCCTTGAAGAAATTCAATAACATCATCGTTTAATTTGTTGGCATCAGTAATATAAGCAAGTCGTTCGAATCTGAATCCCCATATTTTCTGCTTCCCATGCCAAACCTGAAAAGCCTGAACGATAGCCTTTTCTATTTTTATGGTTGACTGCAAAGGAAAAAATTTGATCATGGGTGGACCAGTGTATTCACCAGGATCAAAGACATAAGGAAAAGCTTGCCTTATCTCGTGACGTATGTGTTCGTCAGCATAGACAGAGATAATTTTATTTTTCATAAAATTAAGCCCTCGTATGTCGTCCAAACCTCCAATATGATCGCGATGGCCGTGAGTGATTAAAATTGCGTCCACATCGTCCAATCCATTCTGTAACATTTGTTGTCTAAAATCAGGTCCACAATCAATGATTATTTTCGCACCTTTATAAAAAATATAAGCTGATGAACGCAACCTTTTATCTCGAAAATCCAGCGAACAACACGTCCGACATCTACAACCAAGAACAGGAACGCCCGTAGAAGTACCCGTACCTAAAAAAATGAAAGTATTATTCCTCATAATCTATTGCAGACGCATAATCATTGAAGTAGTATCCAAATACATTTTTTTAAGATCTTGATTCATAAACCAAGACATAGAATAAGCATTAACAAACTTCAAGTGAGTTGATTTTTTTAAATAAAATGAAATGTTGGTCTGAAAAATTTTTCTTTCAAATATCCATGGGTGAGGATTAATGTAAAGTGTATCATGTTGTACTATCGACCAGTATTTTTGATACACATATACGTTAGAATGTCCTCTTAAATTGAAATTGTAATGCAGAAAAGCATATTTCTTGGACGTATCAACCTGATAAAAAGTAACACTTGGGTAAGACCAGAATCCATGTTTTTGAGTCATAGGATAAACTTTTACGTAGAAAGTATCGTGCTTAATAAGTTCCTGCATGGCACCCTTAGTCCTTTTTGTAAAAAACGGAATAGCTAGCATAAACAATATTAGTACAGTAACCAGGTATGAAAAAATCGTAGGTATCAAGAAAGTTCTAGCATGTATACTTTTCTTGAACTTAAACCATGCAAAGATCCAACTTAACATAATCGCAAAAGCAATAATAATAAGCAACAGGATTGTTACCCATTTCGAACCACTTATAGCTAAGAATAAATCATAAATATTACTATGATAAATGAAAAAATTATCAATAAGCATGTCTAAAGAGGTAAAGGCAAAAAGAAATAATACAAACAACACCCCCCAGAAAACAAGTAAGATTATGTGAAGAAAACGATTATTCAAAATATCCTTCATGAACCTATAAAAATTTATGAAATAGAATTTCCTGGGGTGGATTTTTCACTTGTAACTTCTACAAGTCCATAAGTGCCATCCTCATGCAAAGCGTATAAAATCATTCCATGGGATTCAACATTTCGTATGTTTTTTTTCTTCAAATTGGCAAGTAAAACCACCTTTTTCCCAATTAATTCAGAAGGATGAATCGATGGAGCTACACCTGAAACAACAAAACGTTTTTCGAACCCAAGGTCAACTTCAAGCTTTAGCAATTTGTCAGATTTCTCTATTTTTTCAGCATGAAGCACGCGCACTACCCTTAGGTCTAATTTCTCAAAGTCCTCAATGTTAATGGTAGGCTTGATTTGTGAGATCGACGATGAGGATTTATCTTTTTTTAATTTTTGAGTTTGCTTTTCCACCATTTCGTCTGTAATACGTTCGAAAAGTTTTTGAGGTTTATTCAGTTGATGACCAGGAGGTATAAGAATGCTTCCTACCTTGTCCCATGACAACGAATCAATCCGTAACATATGTTGTAATTTCTGTGCACTGAATGGCAAAAAAATTTCACTCAGCACATAGAGGTTTGCTACAAGTTGCAAAGCATTAAAAAGAATACCTTCAGCTTCTTTAGCATCAGCCTTTTGTAATTTCCATGGTTCTTTATCGGTTAGATATTTATTGCCCAATCGAGCTATTTGTATAAATTGATACATAGCATCTCTGAAGCGAAATTCATGAAGAGCTTGAAAAATATTCTCTTTAATTATCCTTACCTCTTGCAAAAGCTTTTCAAGTTCTTGAGGCTTGTTCTGAGCCGGTGCAATTCCGTCGTAATAACTATGAATAAGAGAAAGGGTACGATGGACAAAGTTACTATAAACATCAACGAGTTCTCCGTTGACGTGAGTCTGAAATTCCTTCCAAGAAAAATTATTATCCTTAGTTTCAGGAGATACAATAGTAAGCATGTAACGAAGAGCATCCTGTAGACCTGGAAAATCTTGTAGATACTCATGTAGCCAAACTGCCCAATTGCGAGAAGTGCTTATTTTATCGTTTTCAAGATTTAAAAATTCATTAGCAGGGACATTGTCTGGTAAAATGAATTCCCCATGAGCTTTAAGCATTGCAGGAAAAATAATGCAATGAAAAACAATGTTATCTTTCCCAATGAAATGAATCAGTCGTGTGTCATTATCTTTCCAATAGGGTTCCCAGCTCTTACCAGTAAGATGGCTCCAGTGCTTTGTGGCTGAAATGTAACCAATGGGTGCATCAAACCATACGTAAAGAACTTTGTTTTCATAACCTTCTATAGGAACTTTGACCCCCCACGTCAAATCTCGAGTAACTGCTCTAGGCTTTAAACCAGCATCTAACCAACTTTTACATTGCCCGTATACATTAGGTTTCCATTCCTGATGTTCTTCGAGAATCCAATGCCTTAGCCATTCTTCATACTTATCAAGAGGCAAATACCAATGTTTTGTTTTTTTCCTCACAGGAGGTTTGTTGGACAAAATTGAAGTAGGATTTAGGAGTTCTTCAGGACTTAAAGAAGATCCACATTTTTCACATTGGTCTCCATAGGCAGATTCGTAACCACATTTAGGACAAGTTCCACGAATATATCTATCTGCCAAAAACATAGAAGCTTCTTCATCGTAATATTGTTCTGTTTCTATTTCAATCAGCTTACCCTCTTCGTAAAGCTTTTTAAAAAAAGAAGATGAGGTCTCATGATGAATTGGCAAGCTAGTTCGAGAATAAATATCGAAAGAGATACCAAACTCTTCGAAAGATTTACATATGAGATCATGATAGAAATCAACCACTTCCTGAGGCGTTTTCCCTTCTTGCATAGCTCGAATAGTAATGGGAACTCCGTGTTCATCACTTCCTCCGATAAAAAGAACATCCTCGCCCGTTTTGCGAAGAAAACGTACATAAATATCTGCTGGAACATATACACCAGCTAAATGACCGATGTGAATAGGTCCATTTGCATATGGCAAAGCCGTTGTGACAAGATATCTTTTCCACTTTTTTTCCATAACCTTAATAATTAATCATGATGGGAACTTGAATTTGGGTAGCTAAAAATTGATAAATTTGTCCCATCTCATCAGGTGTCAGTTTTCTAATCCCTAAATATGGTGTTGGACGATCCACGGGATAAATCATCCATCCTTTGAGGAAAAACTTATCAATTAAAGTAAACCACTTTTCTAATATGTGGGTGTCATAATTTTTTATAACAACTCCATTTTCCTTTTGATATTCAAGAAAAATGGTCTGTAAATAAAAAGGAAAGGTTAAACTTTTTAAATGATGGACTATACTTTTAAAATCAATACCTGAACTAGGTTGATTAATTTCATAAAAAAGTTCTGGTGTGGGTGCATCCAATTTAAGAATTGGATTTTCAATGAGTGAGAGAGCCTCTTTGACTTCACTTTTATGCAACATAGTGGAATTAGAAAGAACCGATATCTTTGCTTCAGGATAATAAATTTGCCGAATTCTCTTGACTGCTTTAACTATTTCTAAAAAATCAGGATGTAGGGTCGGTTCTCCATTACCAGAAAAAGTTATAGAATCAATACTTTCACCTTTTTTTTTAAGAAATGACAACCTTTCTTCAAGAATTTGCGCCATCTCTGTTACGGTAGGGAAAGCAAATTTGTCGGGCACGGAAACGTCACTAAGACCACATTCGCAGTAAATACAGTTGAAATTGCAAAATTTATGTTGAGGCAATACGATATTAATTCCTAGCGACTTTCCTAACCTACGACTGTGAACTGGGCCAAAAACGAGCTGATGATAAAGTCTATTCATTCTTATCAATCAAGTTTCCAAATTCCTTATATGCATGGTCTATGGCTTTCATGAAATTTTCAACATTTTCTTTAAGTTGCTTTTTATAGAGAGATTTTGCTTCTTTTCTTTTTTGGTAACGTTCATGCTTTTTCAAACGTTTACCACGAAAAAATCGATGGTTAAGTGCATCAAGTACCTCCTGGTATTCTTGCTGAGTTTGATCAAGTAATTCTTGAATTTTATCATCCTTCTGAGGGTAAATATCGCTCATTATAAGAGCGTCAGCAACAAAAATTCCTGCTATCCTCTTAATCCTTTTCTTCAATACTCTTTTGCTTGCCATGGTTCATTCATTTTTTTATAGTGAAACAATAAATGTTCATTCAAAATTACGCGAAAAATTCCATTTGCATCGTAACCTAATTTTTCTTTCAATTCAAAAATAGAACCATGTTCGACGAATCTATCTGGAACCCCGAGTCTAATGAGACGAACTCCATAATTATGTTCGGCTATATATTCAGCAATAGTCGAACCAAGACCACCATCGATAACACCATCCTCCACGGTAACAATGACAGCATGCTTTTCACATAAATGTCGGAGAGCATCTTGATCGATAGGCTTTAAAAAACGCATGTTATAATGAGTAAATGATATATTTTTAGCTTCTAATCTATCATAAAGAGAAAGAACATCTAAACCAGGGGCTCCAATGGTGGCTATTCCAATGGTACATCCTTCGTGCAAAAGTTGTGCTTTACCGACAGGTAAAACTTCCCATGTTTTTTCCCATTTTAGATGATGTGCCTCGCCACGAGGATAACGAATTGCAAAAGGTTTATTTAAGTCGATAGCTTGTGCCGTATACAACATATCCTGAAGTTCAAATTCATCCATAGGAGCACCAATGATAATATTGGGGATAAGGCGAAGATAAGCAAGATCAAAAATTCCCTGGTGAGTTGCTCCATCTTCCCCGACGAGACCTCCTCGATCGATGCACATAACGACAGGAGCTCTTTGCAGAGCTACATCATGGATAAGTTGGTCATAGCCTCGTTGTAAAAAAGTGGAATAAATAGTACAATAAGGTATTTTTCCTGCCAATGCAAGACCTGCAGCGAAAGTAACAGCATGTTGTTCCGCAATACCCACATCAAATACACGATCCGGAAATTTTTCTTTCATGAATGTCAATGCACTTCCAGTTAGCATGGCTGGTGTGATAGCCACAATCTTAGGGTTTGTCTCAGCTAATTTTAAAAGAGTCTTTCCAAAAACCACATGCATCTTGGGTGGCTTATTTTCTTGATCTTCATCACAAACTTTACCTGTTTCTATGTCAAATTTGCCCGGGCTATGGTAGGTAATTTGGTCCTTTTCAGCAGGTTTAAAGCCTTTTCCTTTTACTGTTAAAACGTGTAGTACTTTTGGTCCTGGGACATCTTTTAAATCCTTCAAAACATATATGAGCTTCTTTATATCATGACCATCAACAGGCCCAAAATATCGGATACCAAAAATTTCAAAAATATTAGCTTTTTTAAACCAAGTCCATTTAATAGCTGCAAACAAATTAGTGATAAGCACGTGCAACCAAGTACCTTTTAAAAAACGCCAAAAACGATATTTGATAAAATTATACGTGTGGGAAGCTGTAATTCGAGTAAAATGTTGAGCAAGAGCAGTGCGGTTTTTGTCAATTGACATACCATTGTCATTGAGAATAATAAGAATATTGGCTTTAGCCTGACTGATGTTATTCAACGCTTCAAATGGCTGACCAGCTGTGAAACTACCATCACCAATAACAGCAATGTAATGATTTTGTGACGATTCTTCTCCCATAGCTAATCCCAAAGCAGCTGACAAACTTGTACTGCTATGCCCCGTACCGAAAACATCATGTTCACTTTCTTCACGTAAGGGAAATCCGCTAATTCCGCCCAGTTGCCTTAAAGTATGAAAACGATCTTTCCTACCTGTCAAAATTTTATGAACATACGATTGATGACCAACATCCCATATAATCTTATCTTGAGGAGAATTAAACACATAATGAAGAGCTATGCTTAATTCTACTACTCCAAGATTAGCACCTAAATGTCCAGGATGTTTTGAATTTATCTCAATAAGAAAATTTCTGATCTCTTCAGCGAGAAGAGGCAACTTTTCCCGTGGAATCTTTTTAAGATCATCTGGAGTGTTTATTTTTTCTAGCCACATTTTCCTTGAATCGTAAACAAAGTTATATCATTTATATCTTTTATATCTTTTTTTATCACTCCATCTTCTTATATTCTTCTTGAGATCAAATTCAATTAATGTTATTTAACAAAACCACGTTGATAATCTGCAAAACAATATCGTACTAAAACATCATAGCAAAAATTCATCATTTTTTTAATCTACCGCGACTTATAAAAATTCTATCAGAAACTTAATTTGCATGTTTTATTTTTGCATGGTTTTAATAATGTGTTATGTTCAAAAAAATTAGTGAAGTTTCTAAACTGATAACAGAGAGTTCTTTATTTCAAAACTTTATTGTTTTCCTAATCTTATTTTCAGCTGTTGTAATAGGGTTAGAAACATATTCGGGATTTGTAAAAAAATTTCATCATGAATTATTGATAGCTGATCGAATTATCATTGCCTTTTTTTCACTTGAAATCATTTTAAAGATTTTGGCTCAAGGTAGGAAGCCACTATCTTATTTCAAAGATGGATGGAATGTTTTCGATTTTATAATAGTAGCTGTTTGTTTGATACCAGCAGGTGATACACACATCTTTGCAGTTTTGCGAATTTTACGAGTCCTGAGAGTTTTCAGAATGATTACCGCATTACCAAAGTTAAAACTAATTGTTTCTGCTTTACTCAGAAGTATCCCTTCTATGGGATATGTCATCGTGCTTATAGGGCTTTTGTTTTATGTTTATGCCATCGTTGGAGTTTTCGCCTTTGGTGAAAAGGATCCTTTTCATTTTGGCAATCTCCATTATGCTATGATTACTCTTTTCAAAATACTTACCCTTGAAGGATGGGTTGAAATTATGGATGTCATTGTTATTGACAATTCATCAGGTTCACCTAAAGTCATTTCCTATATTCCCTTCTTTTATTTTGCCAGTTTTATTCTCATAGGGGCTATGATAGTAATGAATCTTTTCATAGGAGTTATCATCAATAGCATGGAGGAATCCCAAAAAGAAATGTTACAAGAGAAAAAATCAAAAATGAATATTTCCAATACTGATGATATGTATGAAATCATACTTCAACGCATTGAAGAATTAACCAATGAGATTAAAAACTTAAAAAACAATAATTCTCAATAAAAAATCATTCTCACTTTTTATTTTCTGTTAAAAACGTCTGTTAGTTCATCATTCTGAACAAAAACTAATGAATGATACATATCTTTCCATAAGTGTTAATGTAGGCATCCTTTTTAACAGAATATGTCAGCTTATAAACATAACAATCCTGGGGTAAGATTTTTCCTTTATAAGTACCATCCCACCTTACATTGAAGTCCGTCGTACGGAAAACTAATTTTCCCCACTTATCATAAATGGCAAGATCAAAATATTCCGGATTAATACCCATGCCATAAACATGAAAATAATCATTAACTCCATCTTCATTGGGTGAAAAAGCTTCAGGAATATAGAGTGTAAAAAGGTTTTGAACATATACTTTACCGTACGTACTATCGCAACAACCTAATTGATTACATACCTTAAACATTACTTGATATTCTCCTTCTCCTGGATAAGTATGAATTGGATTGCAGTCTTGACTGAAAGTTCCATCACCGAAAGACCAAAAGCATTGGGTTCCTCCTGTGCTTTGATCAATGAAGCTTATTTCTGGATTATCAACAGTAGCAATAGGTGGAATTGCCTCAAAGTCAGCTTTTGGTCCACCCAATTGAGGTACAGTATAAGATCCTGTAACAGCACATTGATTTTGGTCAAAAACAGTCACAGTATATACGCCTGCTGAAATATTTTGAAGTGGATTGCTGTTTCCACCATTACTCCATTGATAAATGTATGGAGGAAAACCACCAGCTACGTTTAACTGAATACTTCCGTCTTTCTGACCGCAATTTTCAGGTGTTATATTGGCAGAAATAATCGAATGAATATCGTAAACTGAAATTGTTATCTGAGCTTGATCAGTGCAACCAGTTGCTGTAACAGTGCCTGTCACAGTATAAACAGTTGTAGTCGAAACAGTAGCAATGGGATTAGCAATGTTAGGATTGTTTAACCCGGTAGCAGGTGACCACGTATAAGTGTCAGCACCTGTAGCCCAAAGTTGCACAGATTTACCAGGACAAATGGTTGTGTCAGGCCCTGCCTGAACATCGCAAGGATTGACCACATTGCATGAAGGAGGAGCTGTATAATAAATGGTATCATTACAAGTGGGTGCGTTGGAGAAATATACAACTACATAATGTTGTTGACCATCCGCTTGAATACCAGTAATGGTAAAATTTTGAGGACTGGTAAATGGAGCATTAAAAGTAACATTTTGTCCTGCTTGATCTTGGACTATTAACTGACCAGTGGTAGGCTGTCCACTGAAGGTCACTGTACCGCTAACGCTATATGTATTCGTAGCAGGATTGCATTGACCAACATTAATCTGAAAGTTGTCTATATTGCATGTTACCACCGCACAGCTAGCTGCACCATTTCCACTAGTTTGTTCAAAAACCAAAGTCCCTTCAGCATCTTCAAAATTGGTTATCAATAGTATATAAAAATCCCCCACTTGAGCATTATAAATATGCAAATACTCTTCAGAAGCCGGATCGTAACTACAATCAACCACATTGCCTACGGGATAATAAGTAGGATTGCTTGTGTTGTTGGGACAATTCGCACATGATGCACATCCCGTTAATTGATTACAAGCTCCATTTAAAGAATTAAAAGGCCCATAACAAATAAAATCTACATCATTACCATTGGGAGAATAAATATGAATGATAATATCACCAGGTTGGTCAACAAACATGTAGTACCAGATAGGATTAGGTTGGGAACATAGACAACCATATTCTGGTCCAGTTTCAGCTGATGAACCCACGGCCATAGGGAAAAAATAAGTAGTATCCGTACAAAATGGTTGAGCATCAGCACAGGTAGTACCTATAGCTTCAAAGGTTAAAGTAACACATTCTGCACCTCCTGTATTACCACATCCACCCCACAAACCTCCACATAACCCAAATATGCCAGTACATTTGCTCACCAAAAGAGTGACTGTACCAGTAAAATTGGCTGTCCATACAATAGCTGAATTATTGCCACATCCTCCTAAATTATTATTATGAGCTAACTCTGTACCACCACAACCCATTCCTTGATATAGTGTTAAGTACGTATCAAAACCATTATTACCGCATGTGGTCCAAATATATGTTACACCGTTCACCACATTGTAATAAGCATAATCCCCCCCATGCACGCAATTCGATACGGTAATCTTTTGACCGATATTTACCGAAAACGAACCTGCGGGATTATTTACATTACAATTTGAGCATTGCCCCCAAACATTTATTAACCAGAAAATTAAAAAAATAAGTAAGCCAATATTTTTCATGGTTCCCTTTATTTTTTGTTAATAATACTTAGGACTTTGCCATATAATTCATCCCATTTTTTTCTATCAGGTCCATAATATATTGGAGTCAGCTTATTTTTATACCATTTGTTTTCGTCAAATAAACCACTACGCCAGAAAAACAAAACAAGAATATCGTGATCTTCATAGGCAAAAGCTTCGTGAGATAAAAAAACAAACTCGGGTTTATAGGCTTCAACCACATCCAAAACATTATCTATGTTTTGGTTCTGTTTAAGAACAACATACCCATATGTATGATTTGGTGAAAACGCAGCAAACAAAGCATTTCCTAGTTTTTCTACCGTTTTTGCAAGATACATTGCTTTGATTGAATCCAGCTTAATAGAATGGTATACGCGGTAGAAGTACCATTCCTCGCTTGTTGCTATATTTTGAGCGCGAGCAATAAGTAAAAAAAACAATAATATTCCCCCTATCTTTTTCATAATAATTTTTTTCAAATTTATAATTTTTTTTAAAAAATAAAAAGACAGCCAATCAATTGGCTGTCTTTTTAGATGAAAAACGAACAATTAAAATTTAGCTCGAAATGAAAGTATCAAGTTTCTTCCAGGAGAGCTGATTCCACTAGCAAATTTTCTATAATGTACATCCATAATATTCTCCAATGCTATAGAAAAAGTTAGATTAGGCAATAAGTCATATATTGCCTTTACATTAAGCGTATGCCAGCCGGGCATCCCCCATGGAGTTGCATATTGTAGATTATCCTCACCACTTTGACTATAATCTTTCAATCTTTTCCAGCCGGAATAGCGTATGTAAAACATTCCCGTAAATTTATTTTTTCGATACGAAAATTCTGTCATACCATATACTGGAGGAATGTGATCGAGTGGAGTTTCTTTATCAACTCGTCCATACGTATAGGTAAGGTATGTTTTAGCGAACATATTTTCATTGAATTTTATCTTCATATTAAACTGATTACCAACAATATAAGCACTACCCGCATTGGTATTTGCTTGCACCTGGCAAAGTTGTCCGCCAAACATGACCGAGTCTTGTCCGTTAAGCTTTGCAGGCCTCAAAACAATTACATTATCAAGGTATGTGTAAAAAACTGTATTTTCTATGTTCCACCAATTTTCTTTCACATTTCTAATAGTAATCTCTGAGGAATATGCATACTCAGGTTTTAGGGTAGGAGATGGAATGACAAGCAAATGATCTCCTGCTTTGCTATCATTAACTTTTCCTACGTCATCGACATTTGGTGCTCTAAAACCTGAAGCAAAATTTACTGCTACACTCCACCCATTTGGTAATTTTAATACCCCACCTAAATTTCCACTGAAAGCACCATTTTTTTGTTCAACAATGTTATCGAATGGAAAACCTGTCAAGTTCATCATTGTATCGGTCCAAGCAGATTTAAGTTGAACATACTGATAACGTATTCCTTGAGTAAGGACAACTTTGGAACCGAATTCGATAGCATGATTCAAAAACGCTCCCCCACTATACATCATGTTATAATCATCTGGATAGCGCGATACGGCATTGTAAAGAATTGATCCAGTGTTGATGTTTTCATTGTATGCTTGAGACTTTACATCATCGTATCGCATCTCCAAACCATAACGCAATTCGCTACGCTTTATTTGCTTAGCAAAATCCAAATTCAGACTATATACTTTCACGTCTTCTTTTTGGTAACGACGATCCACTTTGTTGAATCTGCGAACAATTCTATCTTCATCTATTTTTTGAAAAGCAGCTACGACGCGTCCTTCGTCAGCGAATCCAAGCTGCTGACCCTCATAAGACAAAGCTCCCAGAAGCCTGTTTTGTGGCCCATAGTACCATTCGGCATACCTCATGTTACCACCAGACATCTCAGTAAGTCTATCATAGCGAGGCACGTTGCTGCTCGTACTGTATTGGACATTTGCTGTAAGTTTATGATGATCATTGATCTTAAAAGCAAATTTTTGAATGGCATCTGCTTGCCAATATCCACTATTTCGCTGGATATTTGGATTAGGATTCGCTACAGTGCTATCCACATCGTTTATACGTTGAAAATAATAAAGACATTTTCCAAAGTCGCCGTAAGCAGGGTTACGAATGTTTCCTGTTTTTAAATCTCCAAGATTTTTGTACGTAACGTTGGTATATGATGCTATTCTTTTCAAACCAACGAATAATCCCAAAGAATTAAATGTTTCGGCAGAAGCTGTGGCGTATTTAGTCATGGCCTTGCCGTGAATTTCCATTTTTCCAGATTTTGAAAAAATAGGATTAGGAGTAATCATAGATATCACCCCTCCAAGAGCATCGCTACCGTATACTACTGAGCCTGGCCCGTAAATTACTTCTACTCTATCCAACATTTCAGGATCAACAGTGATGATATTTTGTAAATGACCGCTCCGATAGATAGCATTGTTCATTCTAATACCATCAACGACAAGTAAAACACGATTGGCTTCTAATCCTCTCAGAATAGGACTACCTCCACCAAATTGACTTTGCTGAACATATGCAGTTGCAGTATTTTCAAGCAATTCACCAGTGGTCTGAGGTAACATTTCATGAATGGTAGCTGAAGGGATAATCCTTTGCAATTGAGGTAAATCTTCGCTACTTTCCCTGAATTTGCTTGCACTCACTACAACTTCTCTGATGGGAATAACAGCGTATTCCATGTAAATTTTCTTCGAAGCCTTGGCCTCTTTTGCTGTAATTTTAAAAGTTTTGTAGCCTATACATGTGAATACTAGCGAATCTTCATCATTAAACAGACTTAGATCTACTCGCCCATTTTCGTCAGAAAAAACTGTTTTTTCTGTTTTTAATTTCTGGATTTTAACATTACTTAATGGCAACAAAGTGTTTTTATCAATTATTTTAATTTCCTGGGCACGTAACAATGCCAATATTGAGGTTAATAAAAACCCAATCAAAAATCTTGTTTTCATAACTTTGCTTTTTTAAAAATTGAAACTTAATTCATTTAATCAATGAATGTAAAAGGGTAAACCTTTTTTATATCGTCAACACCAAGTATAAACTTCTGGTGGCTTAACTCGATTAAATACCCAAACTATTTCTCGTAGAATTCTATCTTTCTGTTTTAACTTGAAAAATCGACAATTTAAGCTAATAACACATGTTACCTTGTGTTGATAAAAAATTTTCATTTGAAAAATTGATAATACCAACGTTTGAATAGTTCGATCTTTTTGGGCGAAGCATTTTAACCAATTTTCAACTAACAACTTTTCTTTTTCATCCTTGTATACAAGGAGGATAACCGTATCATTTTTAATTTCTGCTTTTTTTATGTCGTACCAGTTGCCACGATAAACAATTTCATCTTTTTTTTCAAAACGTACCATCCCAGCCCAAAAATCTCTCAATGGAATGTACAACTGATTTAAATGCTCTTCCTCGGAAGAAGCAATGATGATTTTAGCTCTGAAATACACTATGTTTTGGAAGGTTTTGAAGACAAAATAATCTCCCATAGATACAAAAAGTACTAGAATAAGTAAAATGAAAGCACATATGGGTTTGAGAAATAATTTCATTTTCTGTTTGCCCCTTCAAATTTATAATTTTCAAAAATATAACCAATGCCATTTAAATTTATCCTGTTTATTAAATTCAAGAGTTGGTGCCGGAAATTTTAAAATATTTACAGCTTCAAAAAACTTTTTTAAATATTTATTTTTCACTGGCAAATGAGCAAGAGATAGATCCATCGAAAAAAAGAATTGAGGTTTTCTTGAAAATTGAGGTATGGGTATGCCATTTATTTCTAAAGGGTTTTGGGAAGCACCCACCATTCCATCAGCGCCATAACCAAAAGAAAAACCAAACCATTTGGGAATTCGTGAAAATAATGATGAAGGCCTAAACGTCAACCAATACGTCTGACCATTATAATCTTTTAGAATTTGATAATACCAACGCGACCCTAACAATTTCGGATTATACGAGGCATATTTTGTTGAGCTAAAAGAAAACTTCAGTATCAATACCCTTTCACTATCTAGAAATAAGGAGGCATCAGCAGCCAAGATTCCAAGCATATCAAAAAGCAAATCACCCCACGAAAAGCCCCAACCTTCTGAAAAACCATCAAGTACTTCAAAACCACCCATGAATGTCAATGCGTAAAAATTACTCCAATACAATGAAAGGCGCTTATTGTAGGATGCCAAATGAGCCATGTTAAATCCTGCCCTTGAGAAGTAAAAAGCGGTAAAGAAATGACCTACCTTATCCATTCCACACCACTCAGGCCAATCATTGAAGAAGTGGAAAGATTCTGTTGTATAGTTTTTATACCAAGCAAAATGAAGGTAAGTTAAACCACCAGCTATACCAGCCCCCATCAGACTATGGTAGTGCCATTTTCGTAGCCATGGTAATGTATCACCTTGTCCTTGCAGGTTCAAAAAAAAAAGATCATCAAAAAAGATCGCAACATGAATTTCAAGATAGAAATTTCTTGATTAGATTATAGTATTCCTCCTTATTGATAGAAAAAGTATTTTCGTAAGTAGACTTTTTGATTCCCTCCATTTGGACTAAAGAAGGTCTTGTTTTGGCAATTTTTTTCATCATCGTTTCATTGTAAATGGGATCTTCTTTTCCGTAAATAAGCAAAATTCCACTCAAACTAGCACCTTTGGATTGAAGTGCAAAGTAAGGTTCAAGCATATTTTTGTCGTAGCCAAGAGGTAACTTAACTTCTTTTCCAGTAACTTGTTTGATAGCTTTTTGTACATCATCCAATGTGGAATATGGAGAATCTGCTATAATTCTTGATATCTCACTACACCGCATTGCCCCGACTGCTAAAGATAACCCCGCTCCAATTCCCTTACCATATAGGTGGATAGTTCTATTGCGAGAATGATATTTTTTCACGTAATCAATAGCTGCGTTTAAATCTTTTTCAAACTGAGCATAAATGTAAAAATCCGGCTTTATTTCAAAATCTTGACTTTTACCGTAACCACGATAATCGTAGGTCAACACATTGTAACCTAATGAAACAAAATAGCTAGCTAGTTCAATAAGATCGGCCATATTTCCATCTCCATCGTCACTTAATATAATTAACTTATAAACTTCTTGATTGGGTTTGTATAACCATCCATACAATACATAGTTGTCCGAAGTCTTGATTGAGACTTCTTCGAACTTCAAACCATAATCGGCTGGAGTGGTTGCATATTCCCTTACCGGATTAAGAGAAAAAAGCGCACAAAATGCTAACAGGGACATGAAAAAAATTAACTTTTTCATATGCTCAAGAATTATAGGTTAAACTTTTCATGAGCTTCTTTCTTTAAAAAACTCGAAGCCTTTTGAAGGGCAGGTTCAGCACTTTTCATAAATTCCTCAAATATACCTGATATAAAATCGGTGGGAGTTGAGTCTTCAGTCAGACGACTGTGAACAACATTGATGATACGAATCATATCTTCTTTGGCGGAACGGATAAGCTGCCAAGCTTCATGAGACATGTAAATCTGCTGAGATAAATTATGATCAAACTCTTCACGGATGTTTTTTACCAACAAATGTTTAAACTCATTTACGGATAGAGTTGGATCAAATAACCTAAAAATTAAAGTTTCGGGATTAATTCTTTCAAGATATAACATCATCCTTTCATATGCTTGTAATTGGACTGGTAAGATAATTTTTTCTCTTTCAGTTATCCTTATTTTTTCCTGCATATTCTGTTGAGATTCGAGAAAATTTTTTATTAAGAAAAAAGCTGTCAAAAAAACCACGAGTGCAGGTATAGTCAATTTAACGATTTCCATGAGATCTTCCATCTTTTTTTTGACAAATATAAAACATTTTGGGTCATGAAAATATGTTACTTTTGGAAAAAGGCTCTATATGGATATTTCCAGAATTAAGCAAAACATTGAAGAAGCATTCGAACATAAAGAACTGCTGAAAGAAAAAAATTACCAAAATGCAGTAGAAGAAACTATTGCACTGCTTGATGAAGGTAAAATACGGGTAGCAACTCCTGGAATAAATCACAAATGGGAAACTCATGAATGGATCAAAAAGGCCATCCTTCTTTATTTTCAATTGAAGGAAATGAAATTATACGAACTCCCACCTTTTGAATTTTACGATAAAATTCCCCTTAAAACTAATTATAGATCAAAAGGTGTCCGAGTAGTACCTCATGCCATTGCTAGATATGGTTCATTTATTTCGGCTGGTGTTGTAATGATGCCATCTTATGTCAACATAGGAGCATATGTCGATGAAGGGACAATGATAGACACATGGGCTACAGTCGGCTCTTGCGCTCAAATCGGCAAATACGTGCATTTAAGTGGAGGGGTTGGGATTGGAGGAGTTTTAGAACCACCACAAGCTCAGCCAGTTATCATAGAAGATTATTGTTTCATCGGTTCACGTTCGATTATCGTTGAAGGAGTACACATTGGCAGAGAAGCAGTGATCGGAGCTGGGGTCATCCTTACTGCTTCCACTAAAATTATAGACGTCTCTAAAGAGAAATCCATCATTTATCAAGGATACGTGCCACCTAGATCTGTGGTAATTTCAGGATGTATGCCAAAAGAATTCCGTGCTGGAACGTATTACGTTCCCGTCGCATTAATCATCGGCGAAAGGAAACCATCTACAGACGTCAAAACTTCTCTTAACGAAACATTGAGATTTTTTAATGTCCCTGTTTGATCAATGATGATCTCCTTCATCATGCCCGTGTGAACAAGCTTTCTTGATTTTAGTTTCAGCAGGTGAGCGGTCGGTTAGATACCCAATTTTGTGAAAATGTTCTACGATCTGAGGGGTGTTCACCTTCGTACTGTCATAAACGATGGTAACGATCTTGGTTGTCACATCAGCTTTGACAAACTTAATTCCTTCCTTTTGCGACAATTCGTTTTCAATCAGTGCTTTTCCTCTTTCACAATGAAAACCAACCTTTAAATGAATTTCTCTTAAGTTAGGATTATCCTGGCTTTGGCAACATAAAAAAACACCACCCCACAGAAAAATTAAAACTAAAAACAACGTTCTCATATGTTTATGTCATTTTTGATGGATCTACCCAACGATCAAAATCCTCGGCAGAGACGAACCCCAATTGCACGGCAGCCTCTTTTAGGGTGATATCTTCGTTATAAGCTTTTTTAGCTACCATCGCAGCTTTTTCGTATCCAATATACGGATTTAAAGCAGTAACAAGCATAAGTGAATTGTTTAAATTTTCTTTGATGCGTTTTACATTAGGTTGAATTCCAACGACACAATTATTAGCAAAAGAATAACATGCATCTCCTAATATACGAGCAGCAAAGAGAAAGTTATATATCATCACAGGCATAAATACATTTAATTGAAAATGTCCTTGCATCCCACTTACGGTTATAGCAGTATCACAACCAATAACTTGAGCACAAACCATGGTCATAGCTTCTGCTTGAGTAGGATTTACCTTACCAGGCATAATGGACGATCCAGGTTCATTTTCTGGAAGTATAACTTCTCCGATTCCACATCGAGGCCCACTAGCTAAAAGACGAATGTTATTTGCGATATGCATCAAGCTTACAGCTACAGTTTTTAAAGCTGAACTGGCTTCAACGATACCATCATGGGCCGACATGGCCTCAAACTTGTTCTGTGCTACAACAAATGGGAATCCAGTAAACTGAGAGATATATTCAACAGCTTTTTCATCAAACCCCTTGGGAGCATTTAACCCTGTCCCAACTGCGGTTCCCCCAATGGGAAGCTCCAATAAATGGGAAAAAGAATTTTTTATGGTTTTGATGCCATGATCCAGCTGAGAGACATAGCCGGAAAATTCCTGTCCTAATGTCAATGGTGTTGCATCCATGAGATGTGTACGACCTGTTTTTACAATCGTTTTAAACTCTTCACTTTTACTTTGGAGTGTATCTCTAAGTTTTTCTAAAGCTGGAACAGTATGTGTAACCAGCATTTTGTAAGCAGATATATGCATGGCCGTGGGAAAAACATCATTGGTGCTTTGACTTTTATTAACATCGTCGTTAGGATGTAGAACTTTTTTCGTATCATCTAACTTACCTCCCATCAAAACATGAGCTCGATTCGCAATAACTTCATTGAGGTTCATGTTGGTTTGAGTTCCGGAGCCCGTTTGCCAAACCACTAGAGGAAACTGATCAGCTAATTCACCTTTGATGATCTCATCACAAACTCGTGCAATTAATTCTGCCTTTTCTTTTGAAAGAACTCCTAGATCATAATTGGCATAAGCCGCTGCTTTTTTAACTATAGCCAGAGCTTCAATCACTTCGACAGGCATCGGGGTGCCACCTATCTTAAAATTCTCTAAGGAACGTTGTGTTTGAGCACCCCAATACTTATCAACAGGAACTTTAACTTCCCCCATTGTATCGTGTTCTATTCTATAACCCATAATTAATTTTCATTTATTTACAAAAATAAAATGTTTAACTAAAATTAAGAACTTTGTAGAAAAAAATGAAACAAACTCTACGAATTGTTGTTACTGAAGACGGAAGTACTACTTTCTTCTCGCCTGATTATCAAGAACATTTCCACAGCATTTCTGGAGCTGTGGGCGAAAGCCAACACGTTTTTATCAAACAAGGATTCGTTCCCAAAGCAACACAAAAAAAAATAGTTCGCATACTAGAAGTAGGATTTGGAACAGGACTTAACATGGTTTTAACTTCTCTAGAAGCAAAAAAAATGGGTGTTAAAGTTCACTACATTGGAATTGAACCTCATCTGCTTCATTGGACCGAGGTTTCCAAATTGAATTATGCCGACATCTTAAATAATGAAGAAGTTCGCGAAATACTTATGAAAGCTTTTACTTCGAATTACGTCGTCCCACGATACATGAACGATAATCTTGTATTGCAAATTCTACAAGCACCTTTAGAAGAAGTTTCACTTAAACAGCTTTCTTTCGACGTTGTTTATTTTGACGCATTTAGCCCTAGTGCTCAACCCTCTTTATGGACTCAAGATGTATTTCGTAAAATTTTCGAAGCTATGCAGTTCGAAGGTTTTTTAGTTACATATGTTTCTAAAGGAGAAGTACGAAGAAACCTTGAAAGTATCGGTTTTATTGTAGAAAGGTTAAGTGGTTTTGGAAAAAAGCGTGAAATGCTCCGAGCCATAAAGCCTTTGGCAAAAATTCATGAACATCAAACTTCTAAAGATGAATGCTCAAAATATTAAGCTTTCTATCAGAGTATATGGTCTGATTTCTGAGAATGAACATATTTTAATTTCTTACGAAAATTGGTATGATCGCAGTTTCTTTAAGTTTCCTGGTGGAGGACTCGAGCCAGGCGAATCGCCCATTCAAACGTTGCATCGCGAGTTTAAGGAAGAAATGTCTATTGAAATAAAAGATGCAGAACTGATTCATATTCCTCATAAAGTTATCTTTTCAATTTTTTACCCCAATACTCAAGTAATTCCAATTTACTATCGAGTTAAAGTTCAAAAATACAAAGACTTCCCATTGTTGAGGAAAGAGATACAACTCCCCAAGTTAAAACATAGCGAATTTGTATTCTTTTGGGTACCCTTTCAAGATGTTGAAAATTTACTTAGCTTTGAAAGCGACAAAGATAGCTGGTTCATTTTTTTAAAAAAATATCATCAATAATGACTTTTAATAATCTTCCTTTTCTAAAGGATATCATAAAGAAACTTATTCACAACGTACAACAAAAAAAACTTGCTCACGCCCAGCTTTTTTGGGGTCCAGCAGGAAACGGAAAAATGGCTCTTGCATGGGCTTTTGCAAGCTATATTTTGTGCAAAAAGCGTTCTAACGAACAAGATCAAGAGGATAGTTGTGGAACATGCATATCTTGTCGGAAAATGCAAACTTTGACACATCCCGACTTTTATTGCATTTTTCCATTTCAAGCTGATGAAGGATCAAGCCCACTTACTTCTTTTGATTATATGAAAGAATTTAGATCATACATCATTCAACATCATGGGATGGTAGATTTTTACAGTTGGCTTCTTTTTACTCATAATGCTCGCAATGAAGAAAAGAAAAAACTCGGTATCATCAACGTAAAAACTATCGAGCAACTGATGGAATACATAGAATTAACTCCTGCAGAATCAGAATATAAAATTATTTTGATCTGGCTACCTGAATATATACAATATCAAGCTGCTCCCAAACTCTTGAAAATTCTCGAAGAACCACCTTTAAATACCATTTTTTTACTCGTATCAGAAAATAAAGATCAGATCCTTCCCACCATTCTTTCAAGGTTACAACAGTGGCATATTCCACCTATTTCAACTCAGCATATTCTTGAATTCTTGAACCGACATTTTTCAAATTTTAATAGAGAAGTTCTTATTTCTGCTTCATACTTTGCAAGAAACAATGCTAGCAAGGCTGTTGAATACTTACTTTACAAAGAACAATGGGAATTCATCTTGAATTTTTTTCGAAATTGGATGAGAGCTACTTATCAATTTTTACCTAGCAAATTACTTGAACTCACTCATGAATTTGCCCAATTTAGTCGTGACCAGCAAAAACAACTCATCATCGAATCCTCTTATTTTATTTCCGATGCATTAAAGTTACATTTTAATATTTCTCCCCCCGACACTTTACTTCTCCCAGATAGAGAATTTTTTGAAAAATTCTCAAAATTTGTTACTCCTGAATTTTATTTCGCGTTCGTAATTGAAGCAGACAAGGCAATTAGGGAAATTGAGCGCAATGGCAACCCACGTCTCATTTTTCTTAATTTTTGTGAGAACATTAGAAATCATTTCATAAAACCTCAAAAATAAATCATCCTTTATTCTTGAAAGCATCCCATAAGATTTCAACAGGATGTAGAGCAACTCGTTGAGTGCCATCCATGATCTGCTGTCGGCAGCTTATTCCAGAAGCAACAACGTATTCACCATCTTTGATTTTACGAACAAAAGGAAAGAGTATTAATTCTCCAATTTTCCTACTAATGGAATAATGCTCCTTTTCATAACCAAAAGAGCCTGCCATTCCACAACAACCTGAGGGAATTTCATGTACCTCGTAATTTTCTGGAATAGATAAGAATTTTCTTGTAACATCAGTTCCCACAAGTGCTTTTTGCTGACAATGGCCATGAAAGTAGATTACTTTCTCTTCCGTAGTAAAGCAATTCCTAGATATGTAACCTTCTTCATAATCTTTGACAATCAATTCTTCAAGTAAAAGAGAGCAAGAGGCAAGTCGCATAGCTTCATTTTTTAGCTCCCCTCTGCAAAGTTGAGGATATTCATCTCGGAAACTTAGAATGGCAGAAGGTTCAATTCCGACAAGGGGCTCCTTTTCTGAAACAAGCGATGCAAGTGTTTTTACATTTTTTTCGGCTATTTTTTGTGCTCTAGCTAGTAAACCCTTCGATATGAACGTACGACCACTTATGTCATGTTTAGGTATAATCACTTCGTAACCTAGAGACGTAAGCAATTTAACAGTAACAATTCCTAATTCCACATCTTGACGATTGGTAAATTCATCCACAAAAAGATATACTCGTTTAAATTTTTTTGAAGAAGCATTGAATTTTGTTAAGTTTTTTCTTGCCCAACGTCGAAACGAAAAGGAAGAAAGCTTAAACAATTTTCTTTCTGGTGAAAATCCTAGTAAACCCAGTGATAAACGAGAAAACCAGCGAATTGATCTAAATTTATTATATATTTTAGAAAAGGGTTGTAAAATAGCCATTACCGTATCGAAATAGGCAACGATTAATGTTCGAAGCGGTACACGATGATTTTTGTACCATTGAAAAAGAAATTCGGCTTTGTATGCTGCCATGTCAATGTTAGATGGACATTCAGCTTTGCAAAGTTTACAAGAAAGACATAAATCTAAGACTTTATATAAATCCGGATGATTAAATGGATTGGGATTTTGGTTAAGCGTAAGTATTTCCCGAAGAGTATTTGCACGAGCACGAGTCGAATTCTTCTCATCCCATGTTGCTTGATAGCTTGGACACATACCTCCACGTGCTGTATGAGGTTTCCGGCAATCTCCGCTTCCATTACATCTTTCGACCGCTCTCAGTATGCCACCATCTTGACTAAAATCTAACAGAGTAGGTATAGTAGGATGAAGTTTCCCGGTTTCGTATCGTAGATGGGAAGTAAGAGGTGGTGCATCTAAAATTTTGCCAGGATTTAAAATACCGTTTGGATCGAAAGTTTTTTTTATAGCTTTAAATAAATCTATGATCTCTGGACCAAAAACGATTGGCAATAACTCAGCCCTAAGTCTTCCATCTCCATGTTCCCCACTTATTGAACCGCGATACTTTTTTACAATTTCAGCAGTTTCATAGGCTATTTCTTTGAATTTAATAACATCTCGGACGTCTTTCAAATTCAACATGGGTCGCAGATGAAGTTCCCCTGCCCCAACGTGAGCATAATAAACGCAAAAAAGGTTTAATCGATCAAAAACTTGTTGTATATCTTCGACAAATGCTGGTAAATCTTCTGGTCGAACAGCTACGTCTTCAATCACGGCAACTGGTTTGGCATCCCCTGGATGGTTAGTTAAGACTCCTAGGCCAGCTTTACGTAAGTCCCAAATTTTTTGACTTTCCTTTCCTCGTAAAAAAGGAAAATAATAACCTATACTCTTCTGTTTTAGTTTTTCTACTAATTCTTTTACTTTTTCAAAAAGCTTTTCCTCTGACTCCTCAGCATACTCAACCAGCAGAATAGCAGCAGGATCTCCTTCGACAAAGGATCGGTTCTGATGTTGCAAGGGATTTTTCGAAGCTAGATCCAAAATAGTTTTATCCATCAATTCAACTGCCGTTGGACTGGTTTCCAAGGCGACCAAATTCCCAAGCAATGCCTCCTTCAAGGTATGACAATGAACGCAAACCACGCCACTCTGAGAAGGAGGAAGAGAAACAAGATTAAGCTTCATGTTCGTTACAAGGGCCAATGTCCCCTCACTACCAGCCAAAAATTTAGCCAAATTGAATTTTTCATTCCCCCCATATGGTTCCATCTGAAAAAAAATGTCCAAGGGATAACCAGCATTTCTCCTTTTAATTTCTGGATGAGGAAACTTAGTATTAATCAAATTACGTTTTTTTTCATCGGATATAATTGAATGAATTTGACGATAAATTTCACCCTCGAGTGAGGTTAGATTCAATTTTTTTTCCCATTCAGAAATAGTTAATGGACCAAAATTTACGAGTGATCCATCCGACAAAATCGCATCTACCTCAATAACATGATCACGCACAGAACCGTATATCAGACTACGCGAACCACAAGAATTATTACCTAACATTCCACCCAACGTGCAACGAGAAGAAGTGCTTGTTTCAGGACCAAAAAATAAATGATAAGGACGTAAGAAACGATTAAGCTCATCCAATATAACACCTGGTTCAATGCGAACCCAATGTTCTTCTACATTTAATTCAATGATGTGAGTCATGTAGCGAGAAAAATCTATTACCACACCATTCCCAACTACCTGACCGGCCAACGAAGTTCCAGCCCCACGAGCAATTAAAGAAAATCCTTTCTGATTTGCTAAATCAACCAAATTTTTTACATCTTGCCAGTGCTTTGGGTAAACCACCGCCTGAGGATATTCCTTATAGACGGATGCATCAGTAGCGTAAAGTCTCCGATACAACAAACTTGTTTCAACATCAAAACCTTCTCGAGCTAAAGTCTCTATATGTAGATCCATCAAAAAATTTTCGCAAAAATATAGAGTTTTACATTGTAGAACATGTGAATGCTAAGACTTCAAAAAACAAAAAAGGTTAAACCTTTTGACATATATCAATCTTTTTTTTTTAAATGAAAATCTTGTATAATTTTGATAAACAATTCTAAAATTTTAACCTATGAAAAAGTTATTTTATTCAATCGTCGTAGTCATGATCTTATGGCTTTTAGCCTTTGGTCAGGGCAATGTAAAGCGTTTCAGTTCTATGCCTTTGAAAACTATGAATGTTCCCTGTCTTGACTCCAGCTATTACTGGATAGGTGCTAATTTTAGTCTTTTGTTTCAAAAAATGATTGTAAGTGCAAGAGTTCCCAATGCAAGTCCATTTTTAGAAGCTGAAAGAAAATATCTTCAGTATGACACCATCAATAATCAATGGCATTACTATAGCAAAACTAATTTTACTTATTTTGGAACCCATTCAGGAGCCCCTGAAGAGAGCAGGCTAGAAAGACCCTGGAGCCTGGCCATAAATGCATGGGATGATACTCTTTATTACATCAAATATACGGGTAAATATAACTATCAGATTCCATATCCTATTCAAATAATAACTAAGCAAATCCAAGGAAATTACAATTATCCTACAAGTCAATTTACTTATAAAACAAAAGATGTTTATACATTAATCAATGATTCTTGCCCTTCACAACATATTAGTTATAATTATAATTTATCAACTCAGGTGTATGACCCTACACAAAAAAGAATCTTTTCGTACGACGCCAATAATAATCTTACAAGCATTACCTATCAATTCTACGATATAAATACTTCTCAATTTACGAATAGTTTTAAAGAACTTTATTCCTTTAATGGTAACCTCCTTCAACAAAGCATAAGTCAATTTTGGGATGGCACCAATTGGGTAAACACTAACAAAACAATTAATATATACGATTCAAACAATAGGATAATTAAAAGATTCTATCTGAACTGGAATACCAATGTTTGGGATAGCTCCTTCAAGCAACTGTTTTACTACAATCCAGCTGTTGATTCTTCCATTGCTTATAGTTGGAATGTAGGTACCAACACCTGGGATCCTAACTACAAACATGCTAATTTTTACAATTCACAGGGTCAAACTCTATTTTTTATCTACTACGGATGGAATGGAACTTCATGGTACGAAGTAAATAAAGTTACTTATTCTTATGACGCCCAAGGAAATCTTATACAAATGCTGACACAAGTATGGGATGGGACTCAGCTTGTCAATAACTATAAAACTAATAATTATTATACTGGTTCAAACTTAGATTCTACCATATCATTCTATTGGGATAATGTTTTAACCACGTGGATTCCTACTTATAAGGGTTTATATTCTTATGGTACTTTAAATGAAATTATCATTGAAAAATATTATGATTATGATAATGTTAACAATCAATGGGTTGAGAATTCGAAGTATCAACATTTTTACCATATGGTAGACATCTCGACAATTCCTGCATTGATTAAAGATGAAAGTTTTTTCATATATCCAAATCCAACCAGCAATTTTCTTATTATATCTTTTAAAGAAGAGCTTTCTATCGATCGATTTATCATAAGAGATGCAAAAGGTAAAGTAATACTAAGCCAAGAGTATAATTCTCGTCAGCTTGACATTCAACAACTGTCTTCAGGCTTGTATTATTTAAGCATCATAACGAAAGATAAGCAAATCTTGACAAAGCCATTTATTAAACAATAAGTTATCTTTTTATAATTAAGCGTGATGAAGACTAATATTCATCACGCTTTTTTTTTCGCTTCTCTTGGACTTGAAGAAGAATTTCATCATTGTAGTCATCAATGGTAAAATATCCATTTTTTATAGCATATGTTACTAATTGAGCTGTGTTTCGAACGTTTGCCTTTTTAAGTATGTTGCTGCGATGAACATCGACGGTTCTGGCACTGATAAATAATTTATCTGCAATTTCTTGATTGGTATAGCCTTGACAAATGAGTTTTATAATTTCAATCTCTCTATCTGAAAAAGGACATTCTTTGTCCTCAGATTTTTGAGGGAATTTAATCATATTTACGATTTGTTCGAATAATTCCTGACTGAAGTAATTCTTATCTGCATATACAAACTGGATTGCTTTTTCCAATTCCTGAAAAGAAATATTTTTTAGAACATATCCTTTGATTCCTGCTGTTAACATTTTTTCGACATAATAATCTTCCCTATGCATAGATAAAGCTATGATTTTTAAATCTGGATGAATTTCCAATGCTTTTTCTGTGGTCTGAATCCCATTCATTTCTGGCATATTGACGTCCATAAGTACAACTTCTGGCTTCTCACCACGTTTTAAGCGATTGAGAAAATCAATGGGATTTTGACAAATATCGTAGATATCAATTACGTTAGAATACTTCGAAAGGGCTTGCATTCCTTCACAATATAATTGATGATCATCAACCAATAAAACTTTTATTTTATCCATCTTATTAATATTTTCTATTAAAAATAAAATTAAGCAAATATACAAAGATATTTTTTTTATCACTAGCAAGATCCAATTGATGAACAAGGTTCAATGCATTTTCACGGTATGAATCTAGAAGACGAAAAACCTTTTCTTCGATATTTAGACGATTGAAATAATGTTTGACAAGTTCAATTTTTTCAGTTTCAAGAATGTTTCTGTTATGATAAAGTCGTATAAATTGTTCTAATTCATTGCTAGTCAGCGATTTAGTTGCCAAGACGTACAAAATAGTTTTTTTTGCATCAATAATATCATTACCTTTTTTCTTGCCAAAAGAAACCTCATCGCCATATACATCCATCCAATCATCCTGAATTTGAAACAATAAACCAATATGAAGACCTAAGTTATACAACAAATCTAGTGTGTCCTCATTGCTTTCTCCAAGAAATGCACCTAATTTTAAACATCCACCAATTACTACAGCTGTTTTTAGCTCAATCATCTTCAAGTATTCATTTAGTTCGATCCTTTTTCTTTCCTCGAAATTCATATCCATTTGCTGCCCTTCACAGACTTGAATAGATATTTGATTGAAAATTTTCAAAGCTCCAACTAACTTTTCTTCAGAAATCTTGGTAACATATTTATAAGCATGAGCAAACATGGTATCACCAGAAAGGATAGCGGAATTTAACCCATATTTCTTAAAGACAGATGGCTGACCTCTCCTAAGATCGGCCCGATCCATAATATCGTCATGGACAAGAGTAAAATTATGAAATATTTCTACTGCAATTGCTGCATTCATAGCATCATCGAAACGAGCATTGAAAAAATCTGCTGCTAAAAGTACCAAAAGAGGTCTTAAGCGTTTTCCTCCATTTTTTAGTGCATATTGAATGGGTTCGTATAGCTCACGTGGTTCGTAGTTGAGATCTATTTTTTCCAGCTCAATCTGAAATTTTTTTTGTAGTTCATGCAAGTATTGTGAAGGAGAAATGTCTTCCATGATTACATGTTTAAAATGAAAATAGGATTTTCTAAAATATAATTTATTCCTTGTTCCAAAGAAATTAAAGGACGCTGGAGAAATTCTTTCATTTTGGTTATATCCGGTAATCTCCTAGTCATGTCGCCTTCTGGTAAAGGAGGCAAAAATTTCAAAGAAGAAGCAGAATTTGTCAGTCGTATGATCAATTTAGCTAAATCTAGGATCGATATTTCACTATCGTTGCCAATATTAATAATGTGATTGTCTGTGTTAGGGTTTTTCAAGACTGATAAAAACACATTGTATGTTGCATCTACATTGTCATCTATGTAGCAAAAAGTTCTCGTTTGACTCCCGTCACCATGGATAGTCAAGGGTTCGTTCTTAAGGGCAAGATTTATAAACCTGCTAATGACAAAATCTGTACTTTGCTTAGGCCCATATGTATTGAAAAATCGAAAGATCGTATAGCGTAACCCGTATTCTTTGTAATAGGCTTTGAGAAAAGCTTCTGAAGCATTTTTAACGATGGCATAAGGCAACCTCGAATTTAACGGAGTAGTTTCTTCATTCTGAGGGAATTCTACAGGTTCACCATAAACTTCCGAACTACTACTGAAAAAAATGCGTTTTACTCGTGCACACCTTGAAATTCGAAGAATATTTTCAATCCCGTGTAGATCATTAAGCACCTTGATAGGGTTTTGGAGCGTACGCTGTACTCCAACTGTAGCTGCATAATGGAAAACATACTCAAAAGGGTAGTAATAAAATAAAGAAGCAATTTCTTCAAAATTATTGACATCTATCTTTTTAAAAACACAACGTGGATGTTGAGGCACCTTCTGAATAGACCCGGTGGTAAGATTATCTGCAATGACTAAAAAAATATCAGGATGTTCAAGGAGTTTTTCAGCAAGGGAACTTCCTATAAATCCAGCCCCTCCAGTCAACAAAACATAAATCATAACTTACGGTTTTTGAATCAAGTTTAAAAGATATTTGCCATAGCCACTGTTCATAAGTGGCTGGGCCAGTTTTAAAAGTTGCTCTTCGTTAATGAACTTCATACGATAAGCAACTTCTTCAATGCAACCAATTTTTAAACCTTGTCGGCTTTCAATGACTTCAACAAAAAGGCTAGCTTGGAGAAGTGAACTAAATGTTCCTGTATCAAGCCAAGCTGTACCTCGACCCAATTTGATCACTTTCAATTTTCTTTGTTCAAGGTAGTATTTATTCACATCTGTAATTTCGTATTCTCCCCGAGCACTAGGTTTCAAATTTTTAGCAACTTCGATGACTGAATTATCATAAAAATACAAACCAGGAACTGCATAATTCGATTTAGGTTGTTTTGGCTTTTCCTCTATGGAAACGGCATTCATATTTTCATCAAACTCAACTACCCCATATCTTTCAGGATCAGAAACATGATAGGCAAAAATGATGCCTCCATCGGGATCAGTAGCTTTCTGCAACAATTCTTGTAAACCCGTCGAATAGAAAATATTGTCGCCCAGTATAAGACAGACCTTATCTTTTCCAATAAAAGTATCTCCAATGACAAATGCTTGGGCAAGGCCATTAGGTACGGGTTGTTCTCTGTATTCAAAGTAGCAACCCAACTGACTACCATCCTTAAGCAATCTTTGAAAATGAGGTAAATCCTGTGGTGTAGATATGATAAGGATCTCTCTAATTCCAGCCATCATAAGTACGGATAATGGATAATAGATCATAGGCTTATCATACACTGGCATCAGCTGCTTGCTCATAGCAAGAGTTAATGGATATAACCTTGTTCCTGATCCTCCAGCTAAAATGATACCTTTCATTTTAATTTATTTTTATTCATTTTCTTCTAATTCAAGCATAGAATCTTCTATGGCTTTTCGGGAAATATATTTTTCATATGACAAAATGAGTGAAGGCAATAACATCAAATTAGAAAGAATAGCCATAAGCAACGTCACCGTAACAAGATAGCCTAAAATTCTTGTTCCCCCAAAAAAAGAAAAAACAAAAATGAAAAAACCACTCATCAAAACAATACCTGAATATATCATCCCAGGAGATGTTTCACGCAAAGCATTCTTAAGAGATGTTTTCATATCATATAAATGTGAACGAAGATGCTGCCTAAATCTTGATAATAATTGAATAGCTGAATCGATAGCAATACCTAGAGCAATACTATATATAATGATAGTAGATGGCTTAAGTGGTATTCCAGTATAACCCATAAAGCCAGCTGTAAAAACAAGAGGGAAGATATTGGCTATCATGATGATTAAGATCAAGCGATAATCCCTAAAAAGGAAAAACATTAAAATGGTAATAACTATGATGGTTAGAACAACACTGTAAAACAAATTATCAACCAAATAGCGAGTTCCTTTTTCAAACACCACCGATGCACCTGTTATTCTGCATGTATACTTTTCTTCAGGAAATAGTTGCTTCATTTTTCCGGCAATAGAGTCCTTAATTGCCTTGATTTGTGGTGTAGTAAGATTTTTTAATCTAAAACTAATTCGCACAATCTGATAAGATGAATCTATAAAAGATTTAATGATATGGGTATTGTTCTCTTTTTTATTATTTAAGTTGGGAAGATAAGATAAAATAAAACCTTTTTCATAGTCATTAGGTAATTCATACATCGAGGAGTCACCCTGGTAAAAAGCTTGTTTGGCGTACTTTACCACATCAACTACTGAAATAGGTCTTGAAACACCTTGAAATGAAGAAATATAAGATTGCAATGAATCGATTCTTCTCAGAGTTGAAAGACTAAATATACCTTTCTTCTTTTTCGTATCAATAGTAATCTCCATAGGTAAAACACCAGAAAAGTTTTCTTCGAAGAAAACAAAATCTTTAAGCATTCTATGATCTTGTGGAACATCATCTAGCATGCTACTTCGGTTTTGAATGAGAAAAATGCCTACCACACTGATTAAACCAATTACGGAAAAAGATAAATATATAATTTTTTTCCTTTCTTCTATCACACGAAGAATAAAATCCTCGAATTTGTTACGCCACTTAAAAGATAAATGGTGCATGTGACGAGGTAAAGGAAGCGGAAAATAACTGAAAAGAACAGGGATTAGTACTATGGTCAGAAGAAAAATAGACAAAATAGAAGTAAAAGCAATAAGACCAAATTCTCTAAATAACACACTCGGAGCTACCATAAAGGAACCAAACCCAATGGCTGTAGTCAAATTGGCAAGAAAAATAGCAAGTCCGGTTCGTTTCAAAACATTAACCAAAGCAAGAGCCTGATTTTTGTGACACGTAACCTCCTGATGATATCGAATGATGAGATAAACAGCATTTTCTATACCTATGATAATAATAATAACAGGCAAAACACCAGATAAGATGGTAATTTTAAAGCCTAGAATATCCATCAAACCTAGTGTCCATGCCACACCTGCCAGTACTATTATCAGTGAAATTACTGTAATACGAATCGAACGGAAAAATATGAGCAACAAAATCATGACAAGCAAAAAAGCCCATATCGTAAATCTTTTGATATCAATTTTAGCTAGCTCCGTAATCATCGTGCGGATGTACGGCATTCCGGAAAAATGCAATGTAACTCCCGTCTTATCAGAAAAAAGCTGACAATATTTTTCAATTCTAGATAGAATTTCATTTCTTTTGATCGAATTCAAGAATTCATTACTGATATATATGAGCAACACATAAGCATGACTATCGGTAAAAAGAAAGTCTTTGTAAAACAAAAGAGATTTCATTACTTTAAAAAGGGAATCGATTTTTTCCTGACTTAATGAATCAGAAAAAAGCTTTTTAAGAAAAAACTTTTTCGATATTGTATCTTTTTTCAGCAATAAGATATCTTGAAAACTTAGAACAAGTTTAACACCTTCAATCTTTCTGATACTATCTTTAAGTTTTGAAAATTCATTGTAATGGTTAAGTCGAAAAATGGCCGAGTCTTTGAAGCCAATAAAAAAAATAGCACCATCTTCTTCAAACTGCTTTTTGAATTCCTGATAAGTTATACTCTCACTATCACTCTGAGGCAACATTTGAGCGTATTCATATGACATAGGCACCCACACCCCCCTGTAAGCTAAAAAAATAGTAAGTATAGAAAAAGTTATAAGTACGGTCAACCTATATCGTAGAATAAAATTTATAATTTTATACACTGTATTTTTTTGCAAAAATGAGAAAAAAAAACCAAAATATTATAGTTTTCTGGATAGTATGTGTCAATTTATCTTTTACTTACATTGTTAATTGCCAGCAAACCTGTCTTCTGACAGGTGCAGACCAAACATATCTTTATTTTCCTCTACTTCAAGGTAAAAAAGTTGCTGTTGTTGCCAATCAAACATCTTTCATCGGAAGTACACCTCTCGTTGATAGCTTAATACGTTCCAATATCAGGATCTGCAAAATATTGACCCCCGAACATGGTTTTTGGGGTATCATCCCCGATGGGAAACCCATCGCAGATTCTACTTATCGCAATATACCTGTGATTTCTCTATATGGTGAAAAAAAGAAACCCACGTCTGCTGACTTAAAAGATGTAAATATCGTGCTTTATGACATTCAAGACGTAGGTGTCCGTTTTTATACCTATATTTCAACTTTATATTACATTATGGAATCTTGCTTAGAAAACAATATACCTCTTGTTATTCTTGATCGTCCTAATCCTAATGGGTTTTATGTAGATGGATTTGTTTTAAAACCTCAGTTCAAAAGCTTCATCGGCATGTTACCCATCCCTATCGTATACGGTTTAACACCCGGAGAACTTGCATGGATGATCAACGAAGAAAGATGGCTTAGTGCGGGGAAAAAAATACAATTAACGGTGATTCCCTGCAAAGGCTACGATCACAACACAAGATATGTACCACCCATTAAACCATCTCCTAACTTAACTTCCATCGATGCTATCTACCTTTATCCTACCGTTGGATTACTTGAAGGAACTACCATGAGTGTGGGAAGGGGAACTCTTAGACCATTTGAGCTTATCGGTCACCCAGCTTTGCAAGGAGATACTTCATTTACACCTATCCCTATTGCTGGCATGAGTGACAACCCGCCTTATGCTCATCTCATTTGTCACGGTTTTAATTTAAAACATCTTGCTCAGTTACTAAAAACTACTCCTCACATTCACATCGAACTAATTATTCAATTATATCAATCATTCAAAGAAATGGGAAAAGAAAAAGAATTTTTCAAACCAGCCATGTTCGACAAACTTGCTGGTACAGACGAACTACGTAAGCTCATTATCTCGGGAAAAAATGCCAACGAGATTCGCTCAAGATGGAAGGAAGAAGTAGAAGCTTTCAAAGCAATTCGTAAAAAATATCTACTTTATCCGGATTTTGAAAATTAAATTCAATATGTATCCAGGGAAAATCAAATTATATCAATCATGGATCATTGTTTTGCTCTCTTTTATTCTCTATGCTCAGACTATTTCTTATGATTATGCCCTCGACGACTTGCTTATGATCACCGGCAATACATTTACCCAAAAAGGGCTGGCAGGTACCTACGAAATTTTCACCAACGATGCATTCGCTGGGTTGTTTGGCAAGGGAAAAACTCTCGTTGCTGGTGGACGTTACAGGCCTCTAACTCATTTCATGTTTGCTCTTGAAAAAGAACTCTTCGGCTTTAATCCACATATCGGGCATTTGATTAACGTATTATTATACAGTTGCTTGGGATGGGTAGTATTTAGATTTCTATTGCGCATAGCTCATAAATTATCATTACCTACAGAATCATGGTGGTCAATTCCTTTCTTGACAGCTCTTATCTTTGTCGTTCATCCCCTTCATACGGAAGTCGTTGCTAATATTAAAGGCCGTGATGAAATTTGCAGTCTTCTTTTCAGCCTGATAAGCATAGTGCTTGCATGGCGTTACTTTGAAAAACCTAACATCATATATTGGATTGGTTCGTTCCTTATGTTTACATTGGCTCTTTTTTCTAAAGAAAATGCCATCATGTGGCTATTTATTTATCCATTTTTCTTATTCTTGATCGAAAAAAATTTTTTAAATCGATGGAAAAATGTTGTTCTTCCCTTTTTATCACTTTTACTGCCAGCTATAATTTTCATTGCCGTTCGTAGCTGGGTGCTTGGAGGACTACTCAACACTGAACCTGTCAAAGAACTTATGAACAATCCATTTGTCTATTCAACCAAGTCAGAGGAACTGGCAACTATCTTCTATACATGGTTGTTGTATTTTAAATTGCTCATCATACCCTATCCCCTTACCCACGATTATTACCCCTTCCATATTCAAATCACTAATTTTTCCGATCCTTTGGTTTGGATCGGATTGTTTTTAACATTGTTTTCTTTCATATATGCACTTATCTACTTAAGAAAAAAACCTTGGGACGTTATAGGAATTGGAATTTTCTGGGGGACTTTCATTATCTCTTCCAATTTATTTTTCAATATTGGCACCTTTATGAATGAGCGATTTATGTTTACTCCCCTTTTAGGTTTTTCAATGTTTTTCGTTGGTTGGTTTAAAAGGAATTTCGCTCAAAAGAAATGGATCAACATGGCTTTTATGATGGTTGCTTTTATTTATTCATTACTCACTATTTTGCGAAATCCCGCATGGAAAAACAATTATACACTTTTTTCCACCGATGTCAAAACATCTTATCGATCTGCCAAGGTCAATGTATCTCTGGCTGAAATTCTTTTACAAATGTCCGACGAAACAGCACATCCCATAAAAAAGAAAAATCTTGCTGATACAGCCATTTTCTATCTAAACAGAGCCGAAAAAATTTACCCTCTCTATATCGGCGTATACGATCTTCGCGGAAAAGCACATTTTATTGTTGAAAATTTTGAAGGTTCTTATCGTGACTACGTGAAAGCCATTCAAATAGCCCCCGAACGAAAGGTATTGTATGATAATCTTTTTCTTGTAGGTCTGGCTTCCCTTACGAAAAAACAATACCACGTAAGCAAAAGTGCTTTTCTTCAACTTATGAAATTGCAGCCCGACAGTGTCAAACATCCATTCCAACTCTCTATAGTTTATGATCAAATTGGCAAGTATGATTCTACATTTTATTACCTTCATGCAGCCCTCAAAAAAGACAGTATCTATGTACCAGCACTTAACAAAATGGGAGAAATGTATGGCAGAGTAAGGCATGACTTTGCTCAATCAGAAAAATGGTTGCTAAAAGCTTATTCCCTAGATTCAACCTATTCCCCAGTCCTCGAAAATCTGGGCGTGTTATATGGAATGAAACAACAATTCACTAAATCTCTCTATTACCTTAAAAAAGCTCATCGCCTAAATCCAAAGAATCCACAAATTTTGAGAAACATTGCCATTTCTTTTGATAAGCTTGGTATGAAAGATAGTGCATCTTATTATTGGCAATTGAGTCAGAAAAAATGAAACTGTATTAAAATTGATTAAAATTGATTTGAAAAAAGAACTAGTATTCTTCTTCTCTTTTAATTTTTGCTCCCAATTGTTGTAGAACCAATTCAATACGCTCGTAACCTCGATCAATTTGATGAACATTATGAATGATGCTTTTTCCACGAGCAGAAAGAGCAGCAATGAGCATTGAAATACCTGCTCGAATATCAGGTGAAGACATTTCTATTCCTCGCAGCGGATATTTTCTTTCCAGACCTATGACTGTAGCACGATGCGGATCGCATAAAATAATTTTGGCACCCATCTCAATCAGATTATCAACAAAAAATAAACGGCTTTCAAACATTTTTTGATGAACCATTACACTTCCACGAGCTTGAGAAGCAACTACGAGTACAACACTCAATAAATCGGGTGTAAATCCTGGCCAAGGGGCGTCACTAATCGTAAGGATACTACCATCATACGGGGTCTGAATCTCATAAACATCCTGATACGGAACCACAATATCATCTCCTTGCATTAGAATTTTAATTCCGAGTTTTTTAAACACATCAGGTATTTGGCCTAATTGAGGTAAACAAACATTTTTAAGTATAAGATTACTTTGAGTCATGGCAGCCAACCCAATAAAGCTCCCCACTTCAATCATATCAGGCAAAAGGGTATGATCAGTTCCATGCAAAGATGACACTCCATGAATGGTCAGCAAATTGGAACCAATCCCATGAATTTTAGCTCCCATGTTAACCAACATCTTACAAAGTTGCTGAATATATGGCTCACAAGCAGCATTGTAAATTGTCGTTGTTCCTTCAGCTAAAACAGAAGCCATAATCAAATTAGCCGTACCTGTTACCGAAGCTTCCTCCAGTAAAATATAAGTTCCCCTGAGTCTATCACTTCTGAAAGTAATTACATTTTTATAGTTATCTACTTCTACATTCGCCCCCAACTTTATAAAACCATGAATATGAGTATCAAGTCTTCTTCTGCCTATTTTATCACCGCCAGGTTTGTTAATAATGGCTAAGCCAAAACGAGCCAAAAGGGGTCCAGCAATTAAAATACTTCCGCGCAAAAGAGAAATTTTTTTTTCACAAAGTAAAGACTGAAATTTTTCAACAGTAACATTTCTCGCGTTAAATCGATAAGAACCTTTATTTGATAATGGCTCCACTTCCACTCCTAATAATTCAAGAATTCGAATTAAGTTCTTTACGTCGAGAATATCTGGTAAATTATGAATGATCACATCTTCATCCGTAAGCAATGTGGCACATAAAACTTGAAGAGCTTCATTTTTTGCACCGCGAGGTTGAAATGTTCCTTCTAAATGGTATCCTCCCTCAATAACAAATCGGGACATCTATCTTCTTGTTTTATTATACATCAATAGTTGCTTTTTCTTTTTTCCATTGCTTGAATAAGAGTTTCTTGCTTCCTTACTTTGCCTATAGGATTCTTGTATTTGCTCTATTTGCTCTGTTGTTAGAATAATTTTCCCATTTGAAAGTTCTCTCATTTGTTCGATAATTACCGAATCTTTAGCATGTTCTTTGTTCCAAGCATAATAAAATTTTTTCATCAAAATTACCGTAAGTTTAATAAGTTCATTTTTCTCTAGACCATCTTCCATTTCCGCTATTCGTTTGATAAGAGTTTGAATGTACTTTCCGTGATATTTATATTTAATAATTTCGGGATTTGAATAAGAAAGCGGATGAGGTTTTATTTCCTCAGGAGGTGTTGGTTTTGGAAAAGGCGAATCAATATCCAGCATAAATCCGGAAATGATATGGAGATGATCCATAAGTTTTTGCTTAATTTCTGGATTATCCCGCAGATGCACTCGAGTAATAATAGCCATTACTTGGACAATTTCAGTAGCAATTTTGCTTCTCACTTTTTTGTCCTCAATTTTGGGTAAATATTCAATTACTTGCTGGATATACCGACCGTATTCAGTCATTCGTATTTTTTCAAGCTGAGTGTTGTATCGCATGGATGTATTTTAACAAAATTATGAAATTATTTTAAGTTTGGCGAATTTTAATAAAAGTACCCTTTTCCCAGCCGACTCAAATGCTACGACAGCTCTCTTGTTTTCCCCTTCACCTTCCGTACTTTCCACATATCCTTCGCCATAGTGAGAATGCAAAACTTTCATACCAGGCATGACATTGTCAGCAGGTGGTATTTCTTCTGGATGAATATGATAAAGAGGTGTTTGAAATTGTCCATTTTTTTTAGGATTCGGTAATGTTGCAGTTGTGTCAGCTGGCGA
Source organism: Bacteroidales bacterium (assembly GCA_026418905.1). Taxonomy (NCBI): domain Bacteria; kingdom Pseudomonadati; phylum Bacteroidota; class Bacteroidia; order Bacteroidales; species Bacteroidales bacterium. The sequence continues at coordinate 120,724 of JAOAAK010000003.1, forward strand.
AAAATACTTATTGACCTTTTCAAAAAGCTCTAGTGGGATCTCTTCTAAAAAAGGACTAGGTTTTCTTATTTTAATTTCTCCCTGAATCGATCGTGTTCGAGCAAAGGAAAGAAAAAGTTTTTCTTGAGCACGGGTCAGAGCAACATAAAATAACCTTCTTTCCTCTTCAATCTTGTTTGGTTCATTTTCCAAACCATAATAATGAGGAAATAGATTTTCTTCTAGTCCCGTTACGAAAACCACAGGAAACTCAAGTCCCTTAGCAGTGTGTACGGTCATGAGTTTTACATGATCATGCTCTTCTTCACCTGGAGCCATTTCACTTGTAGTCAACAATGAAACTGAGGACAAATAATCAAGCAAAGTAGGAGCATGATTGTTTTCAAAAATAAATTTCTGCTCAAAGCCACTGATACTGTTTAACAACTCTTCAATATTTTCAATGCTTGCTACTTTTTCATTTTTGCTAAGATTCTCGATATCTTCCTTCATTCCACTTTTCTCATAAATATAGTAAGCCAAGTCGTACAACGATGAAAATTGAAGTGTACGAAAGGTTTCTATCAATTTTACAAACTTTTTTAATCTATCAATAGTGCCAGCATTAAAATTCTTTTCTTCGACTTTTTTCAATATATTCCACACACTTGTTTTTTCCTCTCGAGCAAAATGAACCAGTTTCTCAATGGTTGTTTCTCCAATTCCACGGAGAGGATAATTAATGATTCTTAGCAAAGCTTCTTCATCATCTGTATTAATAACAACTCGAAAATATGCTAGTAAATCCTTAATCTCTTTTCGATTGTAGAATGATAAAGAACCATATATTTTGTAAGGGATGTTGCTTTTGCGAAGGGCAATTTCAAAAGCACGGCTTTGAGCATTGGTTCGATATAATATTGCAAAATCGCTATGTTTTCGCTGATAAGACATTTTATAGTGAAACAAATGACTGACCACTTTTTCTGCCTCATCCTCTTCATTTAATCCCTGTAACAGAGAAATAGGTCTCCCTTCTTCTTTAATTGTCCATAGATTTTTGGGAATTTGCTGCCTATTTTGCTTAATAAGATGATTAGCTGCCTCAAGAATAACTTTAGTAGAACGAAAATTCTGCTGAAGTTTTACTAGTGTAAATCCCGGAAAATCCTTCTGAAAATCGAATATGTTTTGAATATTCGCACCTCGAAAACTGTAAATGCTTTGTGCATCATCACCAACCACACAAATATTTTTATGATAATCTGTAAGCAATTTCAAGATTTCATACTGCAATACGTTAGTATCTTGATATTCATCGACGAGGATATATCTAAATTTATTACCATATTTTTTCCGAACTTCAGGATGGTTCTTGAGAAGTAAATATGTGAAATAGAGGATATCATCAAAATCCATTGCATGAGATGTTCTCATTTGCTGCTGATATATTTGATAGATAGTACCTGTCTCGGGGATTTTTTCCCATCGATCTTGCTCAGAAAAAGTCGGATGGTTAAAATAGTCTATGTAGCTGATAAGGTTAGTTTTAGCCATAGAAATACGTTCTAAGATTCTTGACGGCTTATAGACAGTGTTGTCTAAATTAAGTTCTTTGATGATTTTCCTTATTTTTTGAAGGCTATCGTCTCGGTCATAAATGGTAAAATTTTTATCAAAATCTATTATTTTATGTTCGACCCGTAGTATGCGTAAAAAAACGGAATGAAAAGTTCCAGCCCATAGTTGTAAAGCATTTTGAGATGACACAAGTTGACGAATTCTTTGTTTCATTTCTTCAGCTGCTTTATTGGTAAAAGTCAAAGCCATGATTTGGTCAGGTCGAACTCCCTGTGAAATAAGATATGCAACACGATAAGTAAGTACACGAGTTTTGCCACTTCCAGCACCAGCAATGACAATCAAGGGACCATCTCCATGTGTGACAGCTTCGTACTGCTCGGGGGTTAAATCTTTAAGAAAACTAGTCATAATCAATCGAGCTTTAATACAGCCAAAAAAGCGCTTTGAGGCACTTCTACTTGACCAACCTGCCGCATTCTTTTCTTTCCTTCTTTTTGTTTTTCAAGTAACTTTCGCTTCCGGGTTATATCTCCACCATAACATTTAGCCGTAACATCCTTTCTGTATGGTTTGATAGTTTCGCGAGCAATGATTTTTGATCCTATAGCAGCTTGGATCGCAATTTCAAACTGTTGACGAGGTATAAGTTCTCTTAGTTTTTCACATATTTTTCTTCCAAGGGGATATGCATTGCTACGATGAACTAGAGCAGAAAGAGCATCTACCTGATTGCCATTAAGAAGGATATCCAGCTTAACTAGGTCTGATTCACGGTAGCCTATTTCGTGATAATCAAAAGATGCATAACCTTTCGAAATACTTTTAAGTTTATCGTAAAAATCAAAAACTATTTCTGCTAGTGGGAGCTCGGATACAATTTCAACCCTGTCTACAGAGAGAAAATTTTGCGATTTTAAAGTGCCTCTTTTATCTATGCATAATTTAATAATAGGACCGATGTATTCAGCTTTCGTAATGATTTGTGCTTCGATGTAAGGTTCCTCAATGCGTTCAATTTTAGTTGGTTCTGGCATTTCACTTGGATTATGAATTTCTATTAATTCTCCTTTTTTAGTGTATATCAAGTATGAAACATTGGGTACAGTGGTAATGACACTCATGTTAAATTCTCGATTTAGCCTTTCTTGAACAATTTCCATGTGAAGTAAGCCAAGAAACCCACACCTAAAACCAAATCCAAGTGCTGCCGATGATTCAGGAGTAAAAGTTAAAGCTGCATCATTAAGTTGAAGCTTTTCCAAAGATTCTCTGAGTTGATCAAATTCATCAGGATCAACAGGATATAACCCGGCAAAAACCATAGGTTTTGCTGGTTTAAAACCTTTAACTGCTTCAGGACATGGGCGGTTTACATGTGTAATAGTATCTCCAACACGAACCTCACTAGCAGTTTTGATACCTGAAATAATATAACCCACATCACCTGCTTGAATAAAAGGTTTGGGAATGTATTCTAACCCTAATGTTCCAACCTCATTTGCTTGATACGTCTTTCCTGTGCTAAAAAGTTTTACTGCATCATTCGTACGAATAATTCCATTGAAAACACGGAAATAAGCAATCACTCCTCGAAATGAATTGTAAACACTATCAAAAATTAAAGCTTGAAGAGGTGCATCAGGATCACCTTGAGGCGGTGGGATTCTCTCTATAATAGCCTCCAGAATCTTGTCCACTCCCTGACCTGTTCTAGCACTTGCTTCGATAACTTCATGAGGTTTGCAACCTAAAAGTTCTACTATCTGATCTCTGGTCTCTTCAATCATGGCAGAAGGCATATCAATTTTGTTAATCACTGGTATAATTTCCAAATTGTTGTCAATAGCTTGATACAAATTAGATATGGTTTGGGCCTGAATACCTTGAGTTGCATCCACCACAAGTAAAGCCCCTTCGCAAGCAGCAATAGCTCTACTGACTTCATATGAAAAATCTACATGTCCAGGAGTATCAATTAAGTTTAAAACATATTCTTCACCTTTATACTCATACTTCATTTGAACGGCATGACTCTTAATGGTAATGCCCCTTTCTCTCTCCAGATCCATGTCGTCGAGAACCTGATCAAGAAGATTTTCTTTTGAGATAGTTCCCGTAAGCTCGAGTAATCTATCTGCTAGCGTCGACTTACCATGATCAATGTGAGCTATGATACAAAAATTTCTGATGTTTCTCATAATGTGCAAAAATACACGTTTTACTTAATTCCCTCTTATTAATTCATGAACTAGACATCAATTTTTGAAAAACAATACTTTTGTAAAAAAAAACATAATGAAATGTAATTTCGTAATTTTATTATTGCTTTTCACCCTTTTGAGAGCACAGGATCCAAAAGTCAACACAATAAAGCACGATTCAGTGCCTGTTACACACATGAAGGGTAATGCATTGTATGAAAGCTTTGAATCTTTTCCTTTCCCACCCACAGGTTGGAAACTAATATCCTCCGGGAATCCTCGCACGTGGGATACGGCCTCACTTGACCCATTTGAAGGAAATTTCTATGTACATTGTCTTTACGATGAATCTCTCTCAAGCACCCAAAACGAATATTTGATTACACCCGTGATGGACTTAACACAGTTTTCTTCTGCGATTCTTCGCTTTTATTTCCAGTTTTCTAAGTACTGGGGCATTTATCCTAAAAACAATTACGATCTTTATGTGGTGGTCTCGACAGATAGTGGAAAAACATTTACCGATACTTTATGGAATGAAACTATGACCGACACTTCGAAATGGGAATCGTTTGAGTGGGTAAAGGTTGAACTCTCTCTTAGCGCTTACCTCTCTCAGAGCAAAGTAGCTCTGGCTTTTGTTTATCATGGATTTGATGGTGCTGAAGCTTCTCTGGATGCTATTCAGATCGAAACCGCGGGTGGTATTGATGTTTCTACTTCATCTTTTTCCATCTTTCCAAATCCTGCACAAGATTATATTACTATTAATCAAACTTCAAGCATGTCTGAGTTACTCATCATAGACATGTCGGGTAAAATCATTCTGCGCAGTAATATCACCCCTTCGCAAAAAATTAATATCTCACATCTCCCAAAAGGACTTTATATCATGCAAATTAATTCACCCCAAGGCAACAGCAGGGTTAAACTGATTAAACTTTAATGTGAAAATAAAAAATAAGAAATTTTGGCTATTTATTTTGCTCATAGGCTTTGTCAGTCTCTTTTCTGACATGGTTTATGAAAGTGGAAAATCTCTTTACGGTCCTTTCCTAAAAATGCTAGAAGCATCGTCTTTCACATTGGGTTTTTTTACAGGATTGGGAGAATTTTTGGGTTATGCTCTTCGATATATTTTTGGCAGAATTGCTGATAAAACCGGTAAATACTGGCATTTCGTCTTTTTAGGCTATATGATCAATCTTTTCAGTGTACCATTCCTTGCATTTATCGATATGTGGGAATGGGCTGTTATTATCATTATGCTTGAAAGAGTTGGCAAGGCTATGCGTGCTCCTTCAAGAGATGCGTTGCTTTCTACGGTCACAGCCAAAGTCGGGCATGGTAAAGGCTTTGCCATACAGGAAATTCTCGACCAAATCGGAGCAACTGCAGGCCCTCTTCTCATGACATTTGCACTTTTATTAAAAAATAGCTATCATATCACTTTTGCCCTGCTTTTCATTCCTGCCACCTTGTCTATCTTATTTCTCTTATGGGCTCATGAGAAATATCCCATAAAATCGGAAGAAATCTATTCTTCACGTAATTCTCAACTTACACTCATGTCACTTCGCAAACCTTTGTGGTTCTATATGATTGGTATTGCATTTGTAGCCATTGGCTTTGCTGATTTTCCTCTTGTTGGATATCATATCAAAACCCATAATGTTTTCGGGGATAGTTGGATTCCAGCATTGTATGCCATGATCATGTTGGTCGATGGAATTTCTGCTTTTGGCCAAGGCTGGGCTTTCGACAAATGGGGAATCCGAGTTCTATTCATAGTTTCATTGATCAATCCCATTATACCATGGTTGATTTTTTCAATTGATCCCCTTTGGATCTTAATTGGAATGATAGGATACGGAATTTCTTTAGGAGCTCAGGAATCTATTTTCAAATCCTACTTAGCATCACAAGCTACAGATAATAAAGCAACTCTATTTGGATTTTTTCATATGATATTCGGGCTTTCTTGGTTTTTAGGAAGTGCCATAGCAAGTTATTTATATTCATACGATCGTTTGTCTATGATATTATTCTTAAGTTTTGCTCAAATCGTAGCTATCGTATTTTTCTATCTCCTGTCAAGAAGGTCTGTTTAACCTTTTTCTCAAATAAAAATAATCCAAATAAAACATACACTTGAGACTCAATACTTGATTCCAGTTTTTTTGCATAATATTATGAATTGCGGAGATGTAGTTTGAACTAAAATTGTTTGTCTCTAAAAGAGCATTGGGTTTGAAAGCAATCTGTAAATAATTACCAGGCATAAATTCAAAACTATACAGGATGTCTACTGAAAAGAAATTAAATCCGTAATCAACAGGATAAGAAGTTGAGGTGGGTTTTAGTGTCCCAGTTAAACTATCTAGAACAAAAAATCGATGATATTTACCAGTGTTATAATAGTGTCTTGCCAGCAAAGAAAGCTGCATATTGTTTATGATCGTATATGTAAGTGTTAACGAATTTTCAAATGTCAGCAAGGATCTATTACCAAAAACAGGTACTGAATCAATCAAAGCATAACCTATGTCATTCTTATCTTTAGAAAACGATGAAGAAATTCTAATTTCAATATGGTTTCCAAACTTCATGAGAGAAGATAATAATAGATAATAAGAAAATCCTTCGTATGTGGGGGTGTAGCTGCAACTAAAATTACCATCCATGGCAAAAGGTTTAGAATAAGAAGTCGAAAAGCCTCCATAAGAACCAAACTTAATGGGGTCAATGTAAAACCATCCGCTGATACGTGGTTCATAAAAATCATGCTTCTTCGCAGGATTAATCCAAGCACCAGACCAACAATAAAAATAAGACATGGTAAGCATGTGAAAATTCAAAGAAAACGAGTTATCCATAAGTTTATTCTTACTCATTTTCCACGTACCCTCCAAATTAGCGTTTAATTTCACGAAACGGGCTTTCTCGAATGGATTAAACCATGTATGACTAGCATTTATATACCATTTATGGAAGTCCCTGATATTTTGATAACCAAGGTCATTATAATTAAAATCTTGATTCTGCATATTCATTCCAGCGGAACCTTGCCAATTACCTCTGACTTTACTCAATGAAGTATAAAGAGCTTTTCCGGGCTTATGAGAGAACAATGAAGAGGTATCATTCCATGTCAGAGCTGACAAAATGCTAAATTTAAATCTATTGTCAATAAAGTATAGATCCTTCCCTATGGCAGAAACATTATTTTTGGGATAAGCTTTTGGACGATACGAGTTGGTATTGATGAAATAAAGGGAATTACCGTTTTTCCATTGTTTATCGATAACAACAATGTTGTAATTTGTCTGTGGTTCGGTCAAGATTTTAGAGATAGAACCATCTTGATGTCTGATTTTAGCATACGTATTCTGTACGAATGCATTAAAAAAACCAATTCCTAACCCATTTGATGTTCTTCCGCTTAACTTAAAAGCGTTAAGAAGTTTAGCTTGATCAGGATTTTCAATAATTTCATCTGTCGAATCCACTTGATAAAATACTGCATAGTAGCCATTGGGTTTCTTTCCAATTCGTCTTGAATAGAAAAAATTGCCTTTTGTAAATAACTCAATCCCTTCCTTAAAGAATTCGCGTTGCTCAGAATAATAAGTTTCGAAAGGAGATAAGTTTTTAATTAATTCATCAGTACGTACGTGGTGAAAGTCTGGTAAGAGTGTAACATCCAAAGTAAAGCTTTCATTGATACCCCATTTCAAATCCATTCCTCCTCCATAACTTATGAAACTTCCGTTCTCATTCTTTTGCCAATTCACTGATGCATATGGGTGAAGTGAGAGTCTTAAAGGTGGATAAATGTTTTTAAGTCCTTTAAGTACACCCCAAAATAACTGAGGTTGCCCAACATTTTGCTCTTCTAAAGCCCATTGCGATAATTCTCTCGTGCGACGCACTATACGTTGTATTTGTAAACCCCATTCTTGCTCATCTTTTTTTGGAAATCGAAAAGCATTGTAAGGAATAAAAATTTCAGCATTCCACCCACTATCATGCACGACGGTCGCACTTTTCCATATCGCATTGTATGAATGGTCTTCAAATCGGTAATCTGCTTGCGTTCCCGATGCATATACTTGAAAAGCATAAGCATCGTGCTTGGTTAAATAAGGATCGAAAAAAATAGTTACTTGATCAGCATTAAGGTCGTCATCCTTTTTCCCTAACTGACGAAGAATCTTTCGAGGTTCACTGTCTTTAGCAAAAACGGCAACGTAAATTCCTTCGTTGGTATAAACGATGCTGAAAAAAGTCTGCTGGGAAGGTTCCTTACCATGAAATGGTGATTTTTGCAAAAAACCATCATACCAATATGATATTTTCCAACATGAATCTAAGAAATAACCATCAATGCGAGGTGGATTATTTGCATAAAAAGCGAAGGCCTCTTTTAACTGCTGAGCCATGATTTGATTCAATAGAACAAGCAACAATAGAAAAAATAGTCTACTTTTGTCCATAGGGTCTAAATTACATTTTTTTCATTTATAAAAAACGTCATAATTCTTTAGAGATATTCTATTGAATTTTTTTTAGTTTATATGGTCGTTTTTTTTTTGCAAACACCCTATTTGAGTTTATAAACAAACAAGTACCTTTGCAAAAAATGAAATTAAGCTCCTGGGTTATTTGGTTACCTACGTTAATTGTCTTATTTGTATTTATATATTTTTTTCCTCAAATTCTTGTACTCATCTTGACTAGCTTGATTCTTTCCCTAATGGGTAATCCATTGGTTCAGATCCTTGACAAGATAAAGATTAAAAATTGGCATATTCCTCATTCTATTAACGCCTTCATCGCTTTGCTGGTGGTGGTAGGAATCTTAGTGGGGTTTCTTTGGTTTATGGTGCCTTTTTTACTTCACCAACTTAATTTTTTTATTGGTTTCGACTACGAAAAAATGCTTTTATATTACCAAAATGACATCATTCGCATAGAAAATTTTCTCAAAGAATACCGCTTTCTGAAAGAAGAGGATACGATTCAGTCTCTACTTGCAACCGAAATTCAAAACTTTTTAAACTTATTCAATTTTCAAAAATTTATACAAAACTTATTATCCTTCGTTGGAAACTTTACCATTTTGATCTTTTCAGTACTTTTCATATCATATTATTTTCTCAAGGATGACAAACTATTTTTTAAAGGTTTGAAGCTCATCACGCCCCCTTCAGCACATGATGAAATTGCTAGAATTCTACATTACAGCAAAAAACTTCTTTCCAGATACTTTATTGGACTAGTACTAGAACAAATTATTATGATTTGCCTCATTTCCCTTGGTATGTATATTTTGGGCATTCCAAGCTTTTTCTTGATCGGTTTTGTGTTTGGAGTTTTCAACGTCATACCATATCTTGGTCCATTGATGGGAGGTTTTTTTGGAACGCTAATAGGATTGGCTTCCTTACCCATTGAATCATTATCAATCCTTTTTTTACCCACTATTTTAAAAATGTTTCTCGTCTTCTTCATAAGCAATATGATCGATAATTTTATTCTCCAACCGAACATTTATTCACGAAGTGTTAAAGCTCATCCGCTTGAAATTTTTCTCATTATACTAATGGCTGGTTACCAGTGGGGACCTTTAGGGATGATTCTTGCTATTCCAGCTTATACACTATTGCGGATTATTGCTGTAGTACTCTTTGGCAATTGGGAATTTATTCAAAATATGTTTCGAAACTTTTCCGAACAGCTTAATCAAACTCGAAGTGAAGAGAATAAAAAATAAATTCGTTGAGCTTAGGCTTGTTCTGCGTTGCTTGACATTTAAACGCACCTATCATTATTTTCTAAGCCTTTTTGGTAAATGTATAAGTTACATAGTAAGAAAAAACATAATTATCAGCAAGCCATGGGCCTTAACCATCGAACCCTCATCGGTCTGTCAGCTTACTTGTCCAGAATGTCTAGTTGGGCAAGGTCAGATTCACAGAATTCATCCATTTATGGAAATGAATCTTTTTAATAGGATTCTAATGCAACTACCCTCAAGTGTCTTCTATATTAATTTATATTGGCAAGGGGAACCACTGCTAGATAAAACTATATTCGATAAAATCAGCATTCTTAAAAAGAAAAAACTTTTTGTTGCTTTATCAACCAATGCTCAGAATATCACTCCCAATATAGCTGATCAAATAGTTAGGTCAGGACTTGATAAGATCATCATTTCTATGGATGGAACCGACGAGGAAATTTATCAAAGATATAGAAGAGGTGGACGTTTTCAAAACATTATTTTTTCTCTTCAAGCTTTGCACGAAAGTAAGAAAAAATTAAAACGCTTTACCCCACTAATCGAAGTTCAATTTTTATTATTTGACTACATTAAAAAAGAAGAAATAATAAAAAAGCTTCGCTATTTTCCTCACGATTTGATCAAATTCAAGCAAGTTCAATCATACAGCCGTCCTTTAACTCGAATGAAGAAAAAAATTGTATGTTCTAAGTTACATGAATATCTCGTCGTCTCGACAACAGGTGATATTGTCCCTTGTTGCCAGGATAAATTACTTCATCATACGGTAAGCAACGTATATCATTCGTCTTTAATTCTCACATGGAAAAACAAAAAATTAGAAAACTTCAGAAAAAAAGTTAACCACTCACTCATATATCTTTGTCACACATGTCACTTTGCTAAATAAAGTCATTTACTTCCTGCTTGTATATCTTGGTATATAATTTTAAGGCCTCAAGTTTTTCTTTCTTGAAACATTACTGCTTCAAAAAAGAATAACTTAGAGGCCTTTTGGACTTATTTGTATTTCATCAAATATTCATCACGAAGTACTGTAATATGTTCATAATGTCAGAGGAAGTATGTCCACTGGGATGATTATGGAATGTTGTAAATAGTATTTGTCCCCCTGTACCTACACATGCACCCATGTAGTCACCATGAGCTTGATGAGCTGGCCATGCATTCACAGAAATAGTAATCGTGATGGGGTTGTTGGGGTTTCCTGGTGGGATATGACAAATGGTTATCCAGCCCTGATCTAGTTGACGTTTCAAAGCAATATTGTTGGCATTAAAAGTTCTCATAATTGCAAGTGGTCCATAGCCCAAATTGTTATCCTGAATAAGGACAACCCAATGATTACTTAATTGCTTAATAACTTCCCAACCACCCAAGTCATATTCTACATCAATAGTGTTTTTATTCAAATATGCTGCTAATGGAGGATATGTAATAGTTGCACCAGTTACAATCGTAGATGGGCCCTCTTTAGATGTACATAGTTCTGTGTCAGAAACAAAACCACCTGTTCGAGGCATGCAATTTTTCGTGGATTCAAACATGTCATTTGTTCGATGTGTTTTAGTAGAATTATTATCCCCAATCAAATACTCCACTGCCCAATCAGAGACGTATAAGCTGCCACCATTTGATACATAGGCAGCTAGCGTGGCATAGTGCAATGAATCCAACAGCTCAAGTTTGCCGCAATTAAGGAAAATAGCACCATAATTTTCTAGCGTATTCAAATCGTGCAAATCAGCAATCGTAAGTTCGTCGGCACTGTAACCTAGACTGTCTATAATTATAGTTTCAATCTCATCAAACATTCCTTTAACATAAGCTAAATTAGCAGCCTGAGTCAATTTTACCATACCCCCTGGAATAGTTACACTTTTTCCTTCTTCAATGTTGATCGTTAGCTGTGTTCTAAACACTTTACCACGACCAGATTGAATATGAACCACTTGAGTGCCAGCAGGAGCAACTAATTTAAAATAACCATCTTTACTAGTTGTTGTGTAGTAAATTTCGCCTTCATAGTCTACAAAGACCAAAACACCACCTAAAGGTTTCTGTCCGTTTTGGGTGTAAACTTTTCCTTCAACAAATCCCATCTTTAAGGTCTCAGTATCTTTCTTGCAGGACATAAAAAAGAAGAGACACCCTACGATTAAAAACAAATACTTTTTCATATATTTTTTCTTTTATTACATACAAATATACATAATTTTTTAAAGAAAACAATTTTTTTTAGAAAAAAAATTTAAATATCACTCAAAGAATACGAACTTGAATTACTATTGGTCATTTGTAATTAATTACAATTTCTTAACTGCAAAACGATAACTTATGATATTGTTTTTTCAGTAAAAATAACATGCAAAATCAGCTGACCTACGATTTTAAGCGTATTTTTGTCGATTTGCTCTAAGTCATCTCGGGTGGTGTGCCAATAAGGGTAAAAACCAGTACTACTATTTTTTTCTTGATGAATAATATTAACCGTAGGTATTCCTGCGATAGTATTAATAAAATAATGATCATCGAGTATGGGGTTGGCCTCTTCCATCAAAAAGTAAGAGGAATAACCCAGAGAATGAGCTGTATTCCATATTTTTCGCTGAATAGAAGGAGCAAACTGATGTGAAAAGCCTTCAAGATAGAAAGTAGGATTTTTAGCACCAACCATATCAAGCAAAATACCATAACGAGCTCGATAACCGAGTTTGTGGGGCTTTTTGCTCCAGTATTGAGAACCTAAACCCCATGCGTTTTCCGATACCTTTCTTTGCTTATCTTGAGGTGGACCAAAATCTTCTAGATCCCAAAAAAATATATCTATTCCACTAGGAGTTGAATGTTGAGAAAGAATTCGCGCTATTTCCAATAGAACTCCTACACCTGAAGCCCCATCATTAGCACCTGGAACTGGATCTTTTCTTTTAGCTTGATCAGGATCATGATCTGCTACCGGACGACTATCCCAATGAGCAGAAAGCATGATACGATCCTTCTTTGATGTGTCAAAGGATGCAATGATGTTATATCCAGTACGAATGACACCATCGTAAGTCTTGGTCTTAAACTCTTGAACTGTGACAAATGCACCGAAACTCTTCAATTTCTCAACAAGCCAAATTTTGCATTTTGCATGCGGATCTGTTCCCGGAACGCGCGGTCCAAACGCCAATTGTGCAGCAACATATGCATAGGCACTATCTTCATTAAATTCTGGAACCTCAACGACCGGGGGTTTTTCATCAGCAACAGTGCTCGACTCGGTTTTCTTTCTCGTACAAGTCAACAACATCAATAAAACACCCACCCACATGAGTGAATGTTTATACTTCCTTAAATATTTTACAATTTTTCCCATGTGGTCTGATCCTTAAAATCTTTTAACATAATTCCGTTTTGCTGTAATTGATCACGAATATAATCTGCTAGTTCAAAATGCTTAGCCAAACGCAATTTTTTCCTTGTTTCTATTAGAATTGACATAAGTTTATCAATATCAATAGTTTGAGACGATATTTGAGGCAGTTTTAAACCTAAAATTTTTTCAACGTAAGTTGCTTTGATGTTTTGAAGATGAATTTTTTGTGACTCAGAAATAGGCAAATGATTGTGCAATGCATGATTGATGAAATGAACTATTTCGAAAAGATAAGAAATAACGACTGGCGTATTGAGATCATCGGAAAGGGCTTCCTCACATTTTTCGACTAAATCGTTCAAGTTAAGATCACTATATGGTTCTCCAATGATCAGCTGATCAATACTGTTGAAAGCTTTAGAAAAACGATAAAAAGCCTTGTCGGCAGCTTGAAGGGCTTCATCAGAGAAATCTAACGTACTCCGATAGTGAGCTTGAAGTATGAAAAATCGGATGACCATAGGATCATAAGGTTGGGATAATTTCGGATGTTTTCCTTCAAAAATCTCTTCAAGGGTAATGAAATTATTTAACGATTTGCTCATTTTTTGACCATCGATAGTAATGAGATTGTTATGGATCCAATAGCGAACAGGATTTTTTCCGCTTGCTGCCAGAGATTGAGCTATTTCACATTCGTGATGAGGAAACATTAAGTCCATGCCGCCACCATGAATGTCAAAAGTTTCACCTAAATACTTGGTACTCATGACAGAACACTCGAGATGCCATCCTGGAAAACCTACGCTCCACGGAGACCTCCATTTCATGAGATGATTAGCTGGAGCTTTCTTCCATAAAGCAAAGTCCAGTGGATCTTTTTTCTCATGAGTACCCTCTAGTTCCCGGGTTTGAGCCATTAATTCATCTACATCTCTGCCTGAAAGTTGACCATAAGGATATGATTGTGCAAATTTACGTACATCAAAATAGATAGACCCATTTGATTCATATGCAAATCCAGATTCTAATATTTTTTCTATCATTTCTATCTGTTCGGGTATATGACCCGTAGCATAGGGTTCAATGCTTGGTGGCAATACATTAAGCTTTTCAAGAAAATGATGATAGCGACGGGTATAATATTGCGCTACCTCCATGGGTTCAAGTTGTTCTAGCCGAGCTTTTTTTTGGATTTTATCTTCACCTTCATCGCCATCTCCTTCTAAATGTCCTACATCAGTAATGTTTCTCACATAACGTACCCGGTAACCTACATGTGTCAGATAACGATATAAAACATCAAAAACAACAGCTGGCCTTGCATGCCCCAAGTGCGGGTCGCCATAAACAGTAGGACCACAGACATACATCCCAACACTACCGGAATACAACGGTTCAAATTTCTCTTTCCTGCGAGTAAGTGAATTGTAGAGATACATAACCTGATTTATAGTAGCAAAGATACAAAATACCACAAGTTTGTTTTGACTTTGAATTTCTCTTTATTTTTGAAAAAAAATGAAAGTAGCACTGTTGTACGGTGGATATTCTGGCGAAAATGAAATCTCAAAAAAATCTGCCCTAAATGTCTTATCTCATATAGACAAGCTAAAACACGAAGTATATCTAGTTGAAATATTACCCAAAGAGTGGCTCATAAAACCTCATAATATTCCAATCGATAAAAATGATTTTTCATTCAAAAAAAATGGTGAAGTAATTCACTTTGACGTAGTTTTGATGATGATTCACGGCACCCCTGGTGAGGATGGTTTACTTCAATCTTATTTTGAAATGCTAGGTATCCCTTACACGAATTGTTCTTCTCATGTCTCTATGCTAACGTTTCATAAGTATTATTCCACATTGCTGGCAAAAGCAATTGGTGTTGCAACCGCACCAGGACTATATTTTCCTAAAAATAGTTTTTTAAATGAGTCTCTTATCCTTCATACCTTAGGTCTACCCGTTTTTATAAAACCCGCTACTAGCGGATCTAGCATTGGGATGAGCAAAGTGAATGAAATAAGTCAGTTAAAAAATGCTATTATCAGAGCATTTGAAGTAAGTGAAGATATTTTAGTTGAAAAAGCACTAGCAGGTATTGAAGTTACATGTGGAGCTTTCAAAGAAAAAAACAAAATACATGTGCTACCCCCTACTCTCATAAGAAGTAAGAAAGAATTTTTCGATTATGAAGCCAAATACTCCCAGTCTCTTGCTGAGGAAATAACTCCAGCACCCCTTGAAAAAAAACACATTGAAAAAATTCAAGAAACTACATACCGTCTTTATGAATACTTTCGTTGCAAAGGAGTTGTAAGAATCGACTATATCATGGAAAATGATATTCTTTATTTTCTGGAAATTAACACTGTTCCAGGGATGAGTTTAGCAAGTATCATACCCAAACAAGTTGAAGCATATGGCATGAACATGACTGATTTTATCAACATTCTGATCAACGAAGCATTCAACGTTTAGCTGGAGGAAAAACTTTTTTATAGAAAACCAACAGAATTAATACAGAAGTAGTCACATAGGTATCTGCAAGATTAAAAATCGGTTCAAAAAAAACCCATTCTCTTCCTCCCAAGAATGGTAACCAGGAAGGGAATTGAATTTCAAAGATAGGGAAATAGAACATATCTACCACTTTCCCTTGCATGAATCCTGCGTAACCTCCATCTGGCGGAAACATCCGAGCAGGCATAGCTCCGGAACCGTAAAAATGACTATGTTCGAAAATTAAACCGTAGAAAAGACTATCGATGATATTACCAAGTGCACCACTAACAATAAGAGCAAATACAAACGACTGAATCAATGGTGCATTTTTGACAATAGACTTATACAAAAAGTAAAGAAAAATAAAAAAGGCAATGATTCGAATAGTAGTTAAGATATACTTTCCAGCAACTGAACCAAAAGAAATACCAAAAGCCATTCCTTCGTTTTCGATAAAAAGAAGCCTAAACCATTTGCCAATCACATATCTTTCTTCACCGATCAGAAAATTTGTCTTGATGTAGATTTTCAGAAGTTGATCAAAAAAAAGAAGAAGCAAAATAAAAAAAGCGAAAAAGTAAAATTTTCTCTTACTATTATTCATTGGGCGGAAGGCTTATACGTGGTTCTTTCTTTGTTAGCTTTTGTTTTGCTTCAATGCTTAAGGTAGCGTGAGGAACGATCATCAAACGCTCTTTAGGGATAAGTTTACCAGTAACTCTACAAATACCATATGTCTTGTTCTCAATTCTCACAAGAGCAGCTTCTAAATCACGGATGAATTTTTCCAAACGTGCAGCAAGCCGACTATTTTCTTCTTTGGAAAGTACGTCCGATCCATCTTCAAGCATTTTAAATGTGGGACTCGTATCACTTACGTCATTATCATTCAAACCCGTATAAGCATCCCGTAAGACTTTTAAGTTTTCTCGGGCTTTTTCTAATTTCTGCAAAATGATTTTACGGAATTCTTCGAGTTCCTCATCACTGTACCTTGTTTTCTCTACTTTTTCATTCATACGCAACTAACTTTTTCGAATGAATACAACAAATGGAATATTATCGCCAATTTCTGTTACCAAAGAATTTTCAGGCATTTCCTCACACAGTTCAATTTGATCTGTTAAAGTTTCACTGCAAATATACGAAGAAAAATTTTGCATCACTCGTTGTATAATGTCAGATTTTTTTATATAAACAACGATTCGATCGGTCACTTCAAAATCATTCTCTTTTCTTAAGTTTTGAATTCGATTTACCACATCTCTGGCAAGTCCTTCCAGATATAAATCTTCAGTTATTTCTGTATCTAAAGCTACGACCATATTATCTTCACGTTGCACAACCCATCCTGGGATATCTTCAGCAAAAACTTCTACATCTTCTGGAGTGATAGTGACTACCTGTCCCTGAATAGATAGATCCAATTTTCCTTCTTTTTCAAGTTGTAAAATCTGCTCATTGGTCAAAGCCTGAATGATTGGGGTGAGTTCCTTCATCATTTTTCCAAATCGAGGTCCCAATTGCTTGAAATTAGGTTTAGCTTTTTTGATCACCAAAGAAGTGTCTTCATCAATAATCAGAAGTTCTTTCACATTGACTTCATGAAGAATAATATCTTTAACATGCTCAATCTGTTTTTTCAACCGATCATCATTAAGTGGAATCAGAACCTTTCTTAAAGGCTGTCGTACCCGATGACCCACTTTTTTTCGCAATGACAGTATCATGGAAGCTAACTTCTGAGCAAGTTGCATTCGTTCTTCTAAATCCTTATCAATAAAAGATAAGTTCACTTTAGGAAACATGGCTAAATGAACACTCTCAGCAGGATTTTTCCGTGTTACACTATTTAAATCCTGATATAATCTCTCGGCAAAAAAAGGTGCAATAGGAGACATAAGAATAGCTACTGTTTCAAGCGTAGTATATAAAGTTTGATATGCTGCAAGTTTATCAATGGTCATAGCACCCTTCCAAAATCGACGCCTTGATAAACGTACATACCAATTGCTTAGATACTCTATAACAAAATGTTCAATCAACCTACCTGCCTGGGTTGGTTCATATTGAGCATAACTCTCATCAACTTTTTGTATAAGTGTATTTAATTCAGACAATATCCACCTATCTAACTCTGTTCGCTGATCAATAGGAACTTCAGGTTCTTCATATTTAAAACCGTCAATGTTGGCGTAAAGTGCAAAAAAAGCATAAGTGTTATAAAGGGTACCAAAAAACTTTCTCTGTACTTCTAAAATGCCTTCAACATCAAATTTTAAGTTTTCCCATGGTTGGGAATTAGTTATCATGTACCATCGAGTAGCATCGGGACCATAACGATCGATAGTTTCAAATGGATCAATTACATTTCCTAAACGTTTCGACATTTTGTTACCAAACTTATCCAACACCAATCCATTAGAAACCACAGTTTTAAAAGCAACTGAGTCACTGATCATAGTAGCAATAGCATGAAGTGTATAGAACCACCCGCGAGTCTGATCAACACCTTCTGCAATAAAATCGGCAGGAAAATTACGCTCAAATATTTCCTTGTTTTCAAAAGGATAGTGCCACTGAGCATAAGGCATAGCACCGCTATCGAACCAAACATCAATCACTTCAGATTCACGATACATAGGTTCACCTTTACTGGAAGTCAGGATAATCTGATCGACGTAAGGCCTATGTAAGTCTATTTTCTGATAATTTTCATCCGACAGATCATCTAATGCAAACTCTCTGAGTGGGTTGAACTTCATGAAACCCGCTTCTATACTTTTTTCAATTTCCTGATAAAGTTCAGCAATGGATCCCATACATTTTCTTTCAGTTCCGTCGGTGGTAGACCAAATGGGAAGTGGTATTCCCCAATACCGCGTCCGGCTTAAATTCCAATCAACAATATTCTCAAGCCAATTTCCAAATCGACCAGAACCTGTATGTTCCGGCTTCCATTGAATGGTTTTATTTAGTTCTATCATTCTGTCTTTGTAAGCTGTTGTTCTGATAAACCAGCTATGAAGCGGATAATATAACACAGGTTTGTCTGTTCTCCAACAATGAGGATAATTGTGTTCGTATTTTTCAGTTCTAAAAGCTTTATTTTCTCGTTTTAATTTATTGATAATTTCAACGTCAACCGACAATTCTCGTTCTTTCTCGGGTGTATAATCTGGGTAATATTGAGGTTTAACGAACTTGCCAGCTAACTCTTGCATTTCCTCGGTAAACTTACCTTGCTTGTCGACCAAAGTCAAAGCTCCAAGTTTAAATAGTTTATCCATACGAAAATCATCAGCACCAAAGCTTGGAGCAATGTGAACTATACCGGTGCCTTCTTCGATTGTAACAAAATCTCCAGGAACAACTCTAAAAGGATCTCCTTCTTGAGGTTTTGCATACGGTAAGAGCTGCTCGTATCGTATCTCAACTAAATCTTTTCCCTTAAATTCACCCAAAACTTTAAATGATATGTGTTTTGGGTTTTCTGGTTTTGATAAATTTGTGGTTTCCTCCTCAGGTTTAAACCAGCGAAAAAGTGTTTCTTTAGCCAGAATGACCGTTTGAGGTTGAAGGGTAAAAGGATTATAAGTTTGAACTGCAACATAGGTAATATCAACTCCTACAGCAAGTCCAGTGTTAGAAGGTAAGGTCCATGGTGTTGTGGTCCATGCAAGTATGTAAACATTTCCTTCCTGATCAGGTAAAGAAAAAAGGAATTCGCTTCGTTCATTCCGAATCACTTTAAATTGAGCAACTACCGAATAATCCTTAACCAGCCTATAGCATCCAGGTTGATTGAGCTCATGTGTACTTAGTCCCGTTCCTGCAGCAGGTGAATAAGGTTGAATGGTGTAACCTTTGTAAAGCAATCCCTTTTCGTAAAGTTGCTTGAGCAAATACCAGACACTTTCTATGTATTTGTTGTCAAAAGTAATGTAAGGATGGTCGAGGTCTATCCAAAAGCCCATTTTCACAGTGAGTTCATCCCAAAGTTGCTTGTATTGCATCACATCTTTTCGACATTCTTTGTTGAAATCTTCTATGCTTATTTTTTTTCCAATGTCCTCTTTAGAAATGCCTAATTTTTTTTCAACACCAATCTCAACAGGTAAGCCATGTGTATCCCATCCAGCTTTTCGTTGGACCTGATATCCTTTAAGCGTTTTATATCTGCAAAAAAGATCCTTGATTGTGCGTGACATCACGTGATGAATTCCAGGTTTGCCATTTGCACTAGGAGGCCCTTCGTAAAAAACAAAGGCAGGATGACCTTCTCTGGATGAAATACTTTTTTGAAAAATGTTATTTATTCTCCAAAATTCTAAGATTTCCTGAGCTGTTTTTGGCAAATTAAGCTCATCGTATTCATTATAAAGCATACTTAGATATATTTTTGCTTTGCAAAAGTACAAAATCTGAATTTCACTTTTTGAGGAAACGTTATGCTAACCCTTAATTACAGCCAAAGGATAAAGAATGTGTAAAATCTCAACAAGATCTTTTTGCTCATCAATAACCTGATGAATATCCTTATAGCAATCCGGTGCTTCGTCGAGGTCTTTTTGTTTTTTAATAGCATGTATGATTCCTTGTTTATCTAATTTACTTTTTATTCCATTCAAATCGAGTAGCTGTATGGCTTTGTTTCTCGACATTTTCCTACCCGCTCCATGGGAAGAGCTTCTGAAGCTTTGCGGATTTCCTTTTCCCCGCACGATAAAACTCGGTGTACCTTGACTGCCTGGAATAATACCTATAGTATCACGATCTGCAAGAATAGCACCTTTACGATGCACCCAAACTTTGGTTTTAAAATGCTCCTCGTACGAAGCATAATTATGATGTATGTTAATAATTTTGTCAAATTTGCAGCCTTTTTCTCCTATAATCTCCATAATTCTATGCATCATGTGAAAACGATTTTCTCTTGCAAAATCAAGACAATATTGCATCTCTTTGAGATATTGCTGACCTTCAAGACTATCTACTGGCAAAGCTGAAAGATTCCACGAAGATGGAATAGGGTGACTCAATTTGTCGTTCATCGATTTTGCTATTTTATTATAGTGATCTGCCACTTGTTTTCCTAGATTGCGACTTCCCGAATGAAGCATAATCCATATATAGCCTTCTTTGTCATATTGAATTTCAATAAAATGATTCCCTCCTCCTAATGTGCCTAATTGATATGGAATTTCCTTCCATTCTCTTTCGGTAATGGGACCTACAGGATGACTAAGATTATCGGGCAAACTCTGCTTCTGTTTATGATGTTTGAAACCTACAGGTATGTTATTGTATATTTTATCCACCCATGATTGCAATAATTTACGATCAACTTGATCTTTGTGCAAGGATGTCCGTACGGCACACATGCCACAACCTATATCAACTCCCACAGCATTGGGAACAACAACATCTTTTGTCGCAAAAACTGAACCTATGGGCATCCCAAAGCCTTCGTGAACGTCAGGTAAAAGAACTACATGAAACTTCCCATAAGGATGTTGAGCTAAGTGTTTAGCTTGCTCAAGAGCTCCTTCCTCTATATCTAACGTCCAACTCTTGATAGGTAATCCTTCTGTTTGAATGATCGTTTTCATCATTCACAAAGTTAGATTATAGTAGTGACAATTTCAAGAAAAAGTGATGAAAATCAACTTCAAAACATAATCATAATCAATACCTCCATGAAAAAGTAACACGTGCTGTGATGCCAGGTTTAATAGATTTACCCTGAGCATTCTTTTCGTAAAATTCCATCAGTAAATTAGGAGAAATAATCATATCATTTCGCACATGATAATCGGATGCCAATAACATATAAATTCTACGATCATAAAGTGATTTAAAGTAGCTATTAGGTTCGAAGTAATCAAATCGACCCACAAAAGTCCAGGATTTAAAAGGAGAAAAGTTAGTAAACAAACTAGAGCCATACGAAAAAAATGACACAAATCTCCTTCCTGTATTATAATCATGTTGGTTGTAAAAAGTAAATAATTCCCAACCTATAGATAAATACCTGTTTTTTTTGTACCCCATGAAAAAGGTTAAAAGAAACTCATCCTTATTAAGTGATTGAATGGGTGGGATCGAATCATATAAATCATCCATTTTTTTTCGAAAATAATAAGCACCAGAAAGACTCATAATAAAGTTCTCTACGGGCTGAAAACCGATTAAATAATACAAAGCTTTGTAACGATCATTTTCTAATTTTGTTCCATTGTTATTACCAAGCATCAGAGTAAATAGGAGTCGGTCAGACAAAAATCGACCTCGTAAGGAAATACCCATATCTCTATTCGAACAAAAATTATATAAATCGGTAATCGTTCTCTCTAAAAAACGATGAGACCACCAACGTTCTGAGAGAACAAAAACAGGAGGCTGAATGATACCAAAGCTTAATTCAAATGACCGAAACAAACTATCGAAAGAAAAACTCGCATCTTTCGGAAAAAAACTCAATTTGTTGTTGGTAGCAAAAGTGAAATTGTCTGCTTCCCAAACAATTTTAGTTGAAATTTTTGAAGATAGGAAAAAAGTATAGCCAGCATTTATTCTTCGAAAAATCAGGCCATTCATATGAACAGGATCGTTTAGTATAGCATAATTCATCGTTGTTGACAGACTATCGCGCTGAATATTATAATAGTAATCTCCAAATATCTGAGCAGTAAATTCTTTTCTGATCTCCTGTGGGTAAACAAATTGAAATAAAATGAACATTAACAAGATAAAACTTAATAAAAAATTAAAAAAGTTTCCTTTTAAAAACATGATAGTCTTAATCCTTTCACTTAGCAAAAGTACAAATGTTTAAATTTTAACAGTTTTATAAATTAACGTTCAATCTTCACACTAAGGATAATTTTTCGATGCGAATAATTGAATATTTGAACGGAGCAATTTTAGATATGGGATCCTTTTCGTTTCTAACGAGGCGATTGACTGGTGATTCATGAAAATGCCATGGCATGAAAGTCTCGCCAGGATTCACCAAATCAGATACTTTCACCTTAGTTACCATGTCGCCTCGAGGAGAGATTACTCGAACTTTTTCATTCTCACTTAAGTTTAGTTTCTTAGCGTCTTCGGGATGAATAAAAATGAAAGACTCGTTAATGTATTGATTAAGGGTATCATTTTTCCTGCTCATGGTGGCAGTGTGGTAGTGGTAAAGCAGACGTCCTGTATTTAACACCAAGGGAAATTCTTCGTTGGGTAACTCAGATTGAGGTTGGTATTGTACTGGAAAAATTTTTGCTTTACCGTCTGGTAAATTAAATTTGTCAAGGTAAAGCGTTGCCTTACCAGGATCTTTTTCATCATAGCAAGGCCATTGAATTTCTTCTTTTTCAAGACGTTCGTATGTTATACCTCGCATGATGGGGGTAACAAGTCGAATTTCATCAAAAATTTCATGTGGATGAGAATATTTTCCTATGGATCTACCCATCCGTTGAGCTATATCACAAATGATTTGCCAATCAGGTCTAGCATCGCCAGGTGGATCGACAACTTTTCTGATCCTCAATACACGACGATCACTGCTAACCACTGTTCCATCTTTTTCAAAAAGTGAAGTAGCAGGTAATACAACATGTGCATAGGCTGTTGTTTCAGTAAGAAAAATATCCTGTACTACTAAAAATTCAAGATTTTGAAGTGCACGAACTGTGTGCAATTGATCAGGGTCAGAAATCACAGGGTTTTCTCCCATGATATACAATCCTTTAATGATACCTTTTTCAGCAGCATCCATGATTTCTAAAGTAGTCAGACCAGGTTGAGGATCAAGTTCTTCAAAAGGTATGCCCCACACAGATGCTACATGCTTACGATTTTCCTCATCAGAGATCGAAATGTAACCAGGATAATAAATTGGGCTTGCCCCTACGTCAGTTGCTCCTTGCACATTGTTCTGGCCTCGGGGTGGATTGATTCCGGAACGTTCTTTTGCAATCTGTCCAGTAATTAGCATAAGATTAATAAGTGCAAAAACGTTGTTTGTTCCAACAGTTTGCTGGCTCATACCCATACCCGTTGCAATGATAGCTGTTGGCGATTTAGCATAAGCAATCGCAGCCGCCCGAACTAGTTCGGGCTCTACGCCAGTAATAGCTTTAACAACGTCAGGTGTATAATCCATAACAATTTCCTTGAGCTCTAATAGTTTCTCTTCTCCCCCATGAACTTTATTTCTTATAAACTCTAAATCAACTAAATCTTCCTGAAAGATGTAGTACATCATTCCATTGAGTAAAGCAACATCAGTACCGAGCCTTGGTTGCAGAACATAGTCAGCAAATTTGGCTAAAGGAGTGATTTTAGGATCTATGACAATAAGTATTTGACCTTTTTTCTTTCCACGCTTTACGAAGGTAGCAGTTACTGGGTGTGTTTCCACCATATTGTTACCAATCACAAGAACACAATCAGTGTTTTCAAAATCTTCGATGCTATTCGTTCCTGCTCCATCACCCAATGACCTAATCATAGCTGCCACTGTTGAAGCATGACATAGTCGCGTGCAATAATCTACATTGTTGTTACGAAACACCATGCGAATAAATTTCTGAAATAAATAATTCTCTTCGTTCGTACACTTAGCAGAACTATATCCAGCTAAAGCACGAGAACCATATTGATGTAATATTCTATTAAATTCTTGGGCAATCAGGTTGAGAGCCTCATCCCACGTAGATTCAACAAGAACCCCATCTTTCCGAATGAGAGGAGTTGTCAATCGTTTAGGGTGTTGAGCATAAAAATAGCCAAATCTCCCTTTTACACATAATCTCCCCAGATTGGGTAATTTTTCTTCTACCCCACGAATACGAACTATGGTACCATCTTGCACCCATGCTTCAATCTGACATCCCACCCCACAATATGGACAAGTCGTCTGAACCTTTCTTTCTATTTGTGAAATTTTAATTTTGTCTCTAAATGGTTTTTCTACAATAGCACCAGTAGGACATAACTGAATGCACTCCCCACAACCATCACATTCGGATTCCTTCCAATTCTTTACGCCAGCTACAACAAATGAATTGAGTCCTCTTTCAGCCATGCTTAGAACACCCTTACCTTGAATTTCATCACAAGCTTTTATACAACGAAAACATTTAATACATTTTCTCGAGTCATAAGTTAGAACGGGTGATGTTTCATCTACATGAAAAGATATTTTATCAAGTAACGAAAATACAGGTCGCTTAGACAAATCCCTTAAATCATACTTATCGATCAATGGCTGTAATTCATCAATATACGTATCATCGTACTTGTCGTCAATTTCTGCAAGCAAATGTGCAAGTGTTGTACGTCTTTCATGGACAAGCTCTTCATCAAATGCTATTATTTCCATGTCTTCGTTAACTTGTACCGTACATGCCATGACAGTACCAGGTCTACCCTTAATCTTTACTACACAAAGTCGGCAAGCTCCAGAAGGACTTATACGAGGATGATAACAAAGACCAGGTATATCGAATCCGTGGTTTCTTAACAAATTCAACAAATTTGCTCCTTCCTTTGCTACAATCTTTTTTCCATCCACTAAAACCTGAAAAGTCTTCATAAAAATACGAATTAAGATTCAACAAAAAATTTTTGATACGAACGTAAAGGAATTATTGGGCTTTGGCCTAGAGGACAAAGCGAATTCTTAGCCATATAAAGAGCTTCATCTACAAGCCATTTCAGATTTGTTAAATTGAACTCTTCTCTAGCTTTTTCAACCAAAAAACTTGTGCCAACTCTGCAAGGTGTACATTTTCCACAGGATTCATGTTTAAAAAACGCCAGGATACTTCGCAAAACTTCTTCAAGTTTAACCGTCTCATTCATTACCATAATAGCGCCTGATCCAAGTGTAAGGTTATATTCGCTCAATTTCTCATAAGCAATGGGCAAGTCTAATAAATCAGGTGAGATAAAATTCCCTGCTGCACCTCCTACCAATATCGCTTTAAGTTCTTTCCCATCAGACACTCCACCAGCTAGATCAAAAATAACGTCGCGAAATGTTACACCAAATGGAACTTCATATAAGCCGGGATTTACAACATGTCCTGAAAGGCATAGCAACTTAGTTCCAGCTGATTCGGCTGTTCCGATAGAAGCAAAAACATCTGCCCCATGCAACATGATAAAAGGCAAATTAACAAGAGTTTCTACATTATTGACTAATGTTGGCATTCCCCACAATCCTTTCTGAGCAGGAAAAGGTGGTTTTATTCTTGGATGACCTCTTTTTCCTTCAAGCGATTCAATCAAGGTCAATTCTTCTCCACATAAATATGAACCTGCACCAACAAAAATATCTATGTCAAAATCAAATCCAGTCGACTGAATATTTTTTCCTAGCCAGTTATGTTGATAAAGTTGTTTAATGGCTTCTTCCAAAACTTTAATGGCTTTTCGATATTCACCACGCACATAAATAAAGCCTTTTTTAGCTCCAATCGCATAGCCTGCTATAAGCATACCTTCCATCAATGCAAAGGGATCTCGTTCAAGTATGTACCTATCTTTAAAAGTGCCTGGTTCACCCTCATCAGCATTACATATTACAAATCGTTCCGTTAGGTTAGGAGCATAGGTCGCAGCAGTTTCCATTTTAATTCCAGTAGGAAATGCCGCCCCACCACGCCCCCTTAACTTTGATTTTTTTATCTCCAATCGTACTTCTTGAGGCAACAATTCTAAAGACCTAATAAAGCCTCTGAATCCATCCGTCTTTAAGTAATCTTCAAGAAATAAACATCCTTCATCAAATCTTTTACTTACTATGATTGGCTGATTCATATGCTCTTTTTTTAATGTATGAAATCAAACTTTTTACGTCTTCAAATTCCTTTAAAGAAATAATTTCACCATTTACAGCAACAACGGGAGCCATCTCACAATGACCTAGACATGCTGCCTCTTCAACAAAAATTTCAGAGTCGTTAAGATTTTTTAGTTCTTCATACCATTTTTGACCTTCCATAAAATGACAAGGGGGTGTCGTACAAACCTGAATCAAAATAGGTGCGCGAGGTTCATCGCTAAGCATACTGTAGTAACCAATAATTCCGTATAACTCTCCTTTAGTCAACTTGAAGTACTCGGACATCATATCAATCATATCGAAAGAAATAAATTGCTGTCTTTCAAGAGTTTGAATTTTATGAAGAGCTTTAAGAACGTATTCCCTTCGAGGGGGAAATTCTTCCAAAATTTTTCTTACTTGATCAAATTTTGTTAAACTTTCTGGCATATATGTTGGGCTTTTCGAATATCTTCTGGATAATTGATATTGAAAAAGGTTATTTCAGGATCTTTATTCCACTCAAAATAATAGGCATTTATTTTTTGAAGAAGTTCATGCATAGCATATCTTTTTTCATTAAGCATCTTTTCAATCTTGGGCAAAATACTGATTCGATATAGTCCATAGAGTGGTTCTGCATATCCATAATGTAATGGGATGATTGCTTCCTGTTGCTTCGTCTGGCTTAAGTGGATTAAAGTTTCTATGAACAAACCAGAGAGAAAGGGATTATCAGAGGGAAAAATAAAAACCTCAGATTTCTTTGTTACCTTAAGTGCAGTATATAAGCCCCCCATGGGCCCAATGCCCTCAATGATATCGAAAAATGTTCTAGCTTCAGGGTGTGTTATTCTCCCAATAATGACAATTTCTTCGAAATATTTTCGCAAAACTGCTAATTGCCACTCGAGCAATGGTTTTTCGCCAACAATAATATGTGACTTTGTTTGTCCGTTAAGACGCAACGCTTTACCTCCCGATAAAATACAAGCCATCATCTTAAAGCAAATATAATACATTATGCATATTTTTTTTCTTTTCATTCGAAAAAAAAATATTAATTTTGCATACGGAACGGTGAAATTAGCTCAGTTGGTTAGAGCATCAGATTGTGGATCTGAAGGTCGTGGGTTCAAGTCCCACATTTCACCCTAAGGCAGGTTTAACCTGCTTTTTTCTTTTAAATACATGTGGCCTTATTATCATGAAATTCAGTATTCGATTTAGTGATAAGCTCATTGAGCTTGACGAACCGCTTGTTATGGGTATTGTAAACATCACCCCGGATTCCTTCTATGAAGGAAGTCGTTTTGAAAAAACTTCCGATATCATACAACGCATCGAAGAAATGATTCAAGAAGGTGCTCACATCATCGACGTAGGTGCTGCTAGCTCACGACCAGGATCCCCAATCATAGATCATGATGAAGAAATCCGACGACTTGCTGATGTTGTGCCACAACTCAAAAAAAAATTTCCTGATACCATTTTTTCGATTGATACTTATCATGCTAATACTGCATCCTATGCTTTAGATCATGGTTTTGATATGGTCAATGATATCTCCGGAGGGAACATTGACCCAAATATGATCAATTTGATCATTTCAAAAAAAGTACCTTACATTCTTATGCATATGCAGGGAACACCTGCAACTATGCAGCAATTTACCCATTACGATAACATCCTCGAAAGCATGGCAAAATATTTTTCAGAGAAAATAAATCATTTTCATAGTCATGGTTTTTTCGATATTATCATTGATCCTGGATTTGGCTTTTCAAAAACGCTAGAACAAAATTATTTTTTACTTAAACATTTGGATTTCTTTCACATTTTTAAAAAACCTATTGCTATTGGAGTAAGTCGAAAAAGCATGATATATCGCATACTTCAGACCGATCCTTCCGGAGCATTAGAAGGTACTCTTATCGTTCAAACTTTGGCATTACTTAAGGGGATTCATATTCTACGTGTACATGACATAAAACCAACGGTTGATCTCATTAAAATTTTTAAAAATTATCAATATGCCTGATCATCTGAGATATACCCCCTTGCCATCCTCATTTTACAAGAAAAATAGAAAAAAACTGATTGAAAAATTACTTCCAGACAGCGTTGCCCTTATCGTAGCCAATGAACTTATAATCTCGAAAGGAGACCAATTCTACCCATTTGTTCAAGATTCGAATTTTTTCTATCTCACTGGCTTAGAGATAGAAAAAGCTATCTTAGCACTTTGTCCTCATCATCCTTCTTCAGAATATCGCGAGGTATTGTTTATTCCAAGCTCAAATGAAAAATCCGCCAGATGGAAAGGAAAACCAATTACAAACGAAGAAATATACAACTTCTCAGCTATTGAGAAGATTATCCCTCTTGAACATTTTAAAACTTACTTCAAAGAAATGATAAACCACACACGCCATATCTACATGGATCTCAATTCTTTCATAGAAGAAGATCAATCATACTCCCCAACTTTGCGACTGTTAAAATACGTTCAGTCCAACTGTCCTTTTCATAAACTTGAATCCCTCAAACCTTACTTAACAGAGATGAGACTTATAAAAAGTGAAGAAGAAATTGAACAAATCAAAAGAGCAATTGAAATCACCGAAGAAGCTTTTTTGGATCTTGTACCATTCATCAAACCTGGTCTTTATGAATACGAAATCGAAGCTCAAGTTTTAGCTTCTTTCCTCCGATTAGGTGCTGATGGCTATGCCTTTCACCCCATTGTTGCATCTGGGAATAATGCTAACATTCTACATTATTGTTACAATCGATCAAAACTAAAAGAAAATGAGCTACTTCTGATCGACATAGGTGCATCTTACGGCAATTATTGTGCTGACATAACTCGCACTTTACCCATCAGTGGACATTTCACTGAAAGGCAATTGGAGTGTTATGAAGTTGTTTTAAAAACACTTGAATTTGCCTCTTCTTTATTTAAACCTGGTAACACCATCGAACAAGTTAATAAAGAAGTTTTGAGATTCCTGGAAAAACCATTGCTAGACTTGAAGTTAATAAGTACTGATAATCTTAAAAACGACAGAGAAAAAGTTGTTCAAGAGTTTTTCATGCATGGAGTTTCGCATTTTGTAGGACTTGAAGTTCACGACGTAGGAAATAAACATATACCTTTTCAACCTGGCATGATTCTAACGTGTGAACCTGGTCTTTACATCGATAGCGAAAACATGGGTATCCGCCTCGAAAATATGTTTCTCATTACTTATCATTCTCCAATTGTTCTGACTTCAAGATTGCCCCTAAATCCAAACGAGATTGAAAAACTCATGTCTTAATCTATTTTTAACAAAAAAACATAGATTTGTAAAAAAATTTCATGTTTCGTTTCCTATTCCTTACATCTTTTTTTACTTTTTGGATTCTAACATCAGCACAGATTCAAGATTTTGTTTGTCCATGGAACGAAGTAAACTGTCCTGGTAAATGTGGTCGTTTTTTTGATATGAATGGAGATGGATACTGTGATTACGGCCGTGTAGAAATGCCTCAAGACACCACCTCCCAATCTGTTCAAAAATCATCACCCTCGACTACCATTCCTAACATGCGCCAACCCAAAAGTAACGCAAATCATTCTAAATCAACTTTTGATAAAACAATATTTTCGTTTAAATTCAACAAAATTTTTCTTCAACCATCATGTATAGCAATTATGCCTACTCAAAAACGTCATTATAATTTTTTTCTCATTGCTGGAATCATTACGGGCATGTATCTTTTTTCATCATGGTTGACCGCCAAAGGTAAAATCAAGAAACAGCAACATTTTAAATTTTGGAATTTGATGCTGCTTCTAACCTTTCTTGTTTCTGGCATCTTAGGTTTTCTACTCGTATTCCAAATTAATTACAATTGGCAAATTGGTTGGATTAAAGATTTTTTATACTATCATGTTCAATTTGGAATTGCTATGGGATGGATATCTATTTTCCATATTTGGTGGCATAGAAAATATTTTATAGGTTATTTTAAAAAATCTTCAGGTTAACATGTTCAGATGGATTGGATTTGCTAATGTTTTATTTTTTTTATTAATGATCTCAAATTTGTTCTCACAAAATTTGGTACCCAATCCCGGCTTCGAAGATAAAAAAGGAAACCGATATGTATTTAAACCCTGGCAAAAAGTTAATACTATTGATTTTTATGTAAATGCTCCTGGCGTCAAAATAAAAGATGTTAACCCATATAAAAATTATAAAACTTATATCCTACGAGATGCTCGAACCGGTTATGCTTACGCTGGATTGAGAGTTTGGCCTAAATATCATGAATTCCTCATCGTACCCCTCAAAGAACCTTTAAAACCCAATAAAGCTTATAGCTTTGAAATGTATGTTACCCCATCACGATATGCCAATTGCTACTTAAAAACCATTGGAGCAAGTTTTTATCCTACAAAAGTAAACTATTTAAGTTGGAAAGCCGCAGAAGATTACCCACCTCAAATTCATATCTATATGCCTCACGGTATTCGACAAACCGATACCAGTGAATGGATCAGAATCAATGGAGTTTTCATAGCTGAAGGTGGAGAAAGGTATATGACCATTGGTTGTTTTACTAAACAAAATCGAAAAAAACTGGTCAGAAAATATTTTAGCCTCAAACGAAGAGATGCCTATTACTACATTGATGACATTGCTCTTTATGAATTGGATGAAAGAGGGTTGCCAATTTTAGAAAAACAAGAGCAAACAAAAATGAACGATGATTCCCTTTTGTCCTTGGAGGAGAAGACCATCTCATTAGAAGACACACTATCTTCTTTCTCACTTTTATTTGCAAACAAAAATGAACTACCTCATGAACTTAAAGAAATCTATTTTGAAGAAAATGCTTATAAACTTTTACCAGACAATTATGCAAAGCTAAGCATCGTAGTGGAATTTCTACTTGAAAACCCCAATTACATCATCGAAATTCGGGGATTTGCTGCACCTGGTGAAGCAAATGGAAAAGAAAATCAGCTTTCAGAAAAAAGAGTTAAAAGTGTTTCTCATTTTTTAAATGGAAACAGAATAGCTCTTTCACGTATTATTGAAAAACCTATGGGCGTTCAATGCCCATTTTCCAAAATTAATCAACCTGAAAGAAAGTTTTGTAGAAAAGTATTAATTAATCTTTACCCCAAAAACTCACAAAAATTACCTCCTTAATTACATTAAAACTGAGGAGGTAAAAACTTTTCAGGATGTTTTGGGGTAAACCGTGAATAATAGTTTGCAAAGAATATTAAATCTTTTTCATAATCACCTGATGGGAAAAAAATCTGATCAATACATGCTATTTTTTTCTTATAATCTAAGTATGCCAGCAACAAAGGAACGTGAGCCTTTATTGCAATGTGATAAAAACCTCGTTTCCAGTGATTGACAGGCTTACGAGTACCTTCAGGTGTAATGACTAAATAGAAAGAGTCTGTTTGCTGCATCTGTTCTGCAAGAGTATCGATTAAGCCTCCGGGCTGAGACCTATCAACAGGTATCCCACCCATGCTCTGAAGTAATCTTTTCCAAGGGAAAATAAACCATTCCTTTTTTATCAAAAATTTGGGATGTAATCCTATAGCGAGAAAACATAATTTTCCTATAATGAAGTCCCAGTTACTTGTGTGAGGGGCAACGACAATAACAGCTTTAGGGGGTAATGGATCAACATTGACCAAATATCTCCATTTCATTCCCCTTATTATTGTGGAAGCTAGTTTTGCTTTCCAATTCATTTTACATAAATTCAATCCTAATAGTGCTCCCCTCTCTTAAACCCAATAACTGACAAGCATTATCAATTACAATAGCAATTTCCAGATAGCCATGTTTCCCAAACAAAGCCACCAATTCAGAATATCCTGCTTCAGGATAATCCCAGACAATCCGATCCAGTACATACTTGCCTATGGTAATTTTATAGCGACGTCCTGCTGCAAGCTTTTGAAAATCGTCTTCATGAAGATTAGTAATACAATTCCCATAGGAATCCGTATGGATTACGTGACAAACAATGGAATTTTTTTCGATTATGGGTTTAACCATTAACCGTCTTTCTACGTTGTAAGTCATCTCACAAAAGTTTTCATCAATATTCCCTCTCAGCCAACTTTGGACTACTTTTGATATGAAGTCATATTCTTTGAAAGAAGGTGTAACAATATTTTGTTGATCAATTAACCATATTTTCAAAGGATCATCGAGCAAAAAAGAGATCATTCCATTATTAAAAGTCAAGACAAAACATTTACTATATTGAATCAACAACATATCCTGATGTTCAGAGTGAGCATCATTAACAAGAGATATATGTAAAGTATTTTCGGGAAAATCTTTGTAATATTGAGCTAAAAAAAAACCTGCTGTTTTAATATCATGCTTTTTATAAACTCTTTGTGAAACGATAACAGCATCAGGACAAAGTGAGTACAATTTTCCTATAAGAATTGTTTCGTAATAATCATACACTGAGTAATCTGTCAACAATGTAATGAATTTTCTCAAAATGTGTATTTTTGCCAAAAATAGAAAAAAACTCGATGTCAGAACGTACTATTAGCCTTGCTTACATTGATCATGTTTCTTTTTTTGGACCTGAAGATATTCATTTACGTTCAATTCAAAAAGCTTTTCCCGGAATTAAAATCATCGTTCGCGGAGATACATTGAAAGCTATCGGATCCGAAAAGGACTTACTTAATTTCGAAAAGAAATTTTCTTTATTGATGAAACATTTTGAAATGTTCGGAGAAATTAAAGAAAAAGACATCGAGCAAATCATTAAGGAAAATAGTGACTCCCAGGAAGAGAACAAAGATTCTTATACTCTCTTACCAGATTTGATCCTTTTCGGTAAAGATGGAAAACAAATTAAAGCCCGCACTCCACGCCAACGTGAAATGCTAAAAGCTATTGAAGATAATGATATTCTTTTCTGCATAGGTCCTGCGGGAACAGGAAAAACTTATACAGCTGTCGCTATTGCTATCAAATTTCTAAAAAACAAATGGGTCAAGCGCATCATACTTACCCGCCCAGCAGTCGAAGCTGGGGAAAACCTTGGCTTTTTACCTGGTGACCTTCGTGATAAGCTCGATCCTTATCTACAACCTTTGTACGATGCTTTGCGTGACATGATCCCTACGAATAAACTTTTATCATACTTTGAAGATGGAACCATTGAAATTGCCCCTCTTGCCTTCATGCGTGGTCGTACCTTGGAAAACGCATTTGTTATTTTGGACGAAGCTCAGAATGCCACTTCCCAACAGATGAAAATGTTTCTAACTCGCATGGGGTTAAATTCTAAATTTGTACTGACCGGAGATATTACCCAAATCGACCTTCCTAAAAATCAAGTAAGTGGGTTAGTTCATGTTCAAGATGTTCTACGCACTATCAAAGGAATTCGTTTTATTTATTTCAACGAAGAAGATGTGGTTCGTCATCCTCTTGTAAATCAAATAATCCAAGCATATGAAAAACATACGTGAGATTTCTATTTTGATGGAAACCAATTTTCAACTAGCAAATAACCAAATTTTTTATCGGGGTAAAGTGCGGGACATTTACAAAGTTGAAGATTGGTTTATCATGGTTGTTACCGATCGCATTAGTGCTTTCGATGTTGTGCTTCCTGTGGGTATACCCTACAAAGGACAAATACTTAATGCTATTTCTAACCATTCACTCGATGCAGCTCAAGAAGTAGTTCCTACGTGGAAAGTAGCATCTCCCCATCCCAATGTAACCATCGGTAAAAAGGCTGAACCATTTAAAATTGAAATTATTGTCAGGGGTTACCTAACTGGTAGTGCTTGGCGATTCTACAAACAAGGTGGTCGCAATCTATGCGGTAATATCTTACCCGAAGGAATGGTGGAAAACCAACCATTCCCAAAACCATTGATAACACCAACAACCAAAGCTGAAACCGGTCATGACGAGAACATCACCCCTTTAGAAATCATTGAACAAGGACTTGCTACTAAAGAAGAATACGAACAACTCGAAGCTTATAGTTTAGAACTTTTTAAACTTGGCTCTAAAATGGCTCGTGAGCGTGGACTCATTTTAGTTGACACCAAATACGAATTTGGAAAAACCTCCGACGGTATTATTTTAATTGATGAAGTTCACACACCCGATTCCTCTAGATACTTTTATGCTGAAAATTTTGATTACCAGTGGCAAAACAATATTTCACCCAGACAATTGTCCAAGGAATTCGTTCGAGAATGGCTTATGAGTCATGGCTTTGAAGGGAAAGAAGGGCAAACTTTACCCAACATCCCTGAAGAATTCATCATGAACGTCTCGGCTCGCTATCAGGAACTCTATCAACAGCTTTTGGGTTTACCCTTTGAACCTTATGCAGATTCCTCCATTCATGCTATCGAGCAAGCCATTAGAAGCTACCTTTCTATTTAAAAATGAACGATGATATCATATTGCATGAACCCTTCCAACTTGTTTATCATATTGTTCAGTTTACAGATCTTCACGTTTTCTTGACCGGAAGTGCAGGAACTGGTAAGACATACTTCCTTCAACAACTAAGTCAGCATTTATACAAACGTTTTGTAATACTTGCTCCCACTGGTGTTGCAGCTATACAGGCAGGGGGCCAAACCATACATTCTTTCTTTAAGTTACCTCATGGTCTTCTACTACTTCCCGATGATGTGCAAAACTCGCCACTTGAAGAAATCGCTTTTCCTCGTTGGAAAATTGAACTCATCCAACAACTTGACACCATCATCATTGATGAAGTGAGCATGCTTCGAGCCGATGTTCTTGATGCAATTGATTACCTTCTTAAGAAAATCCGCCGCAATCAAACTCCTTATGGTGGTGTCCAAATGATTTTTATTGGTGATCTTTTTCAGCTCCCTCCAGTTGTAAGCGAACAAGAAAAAAATGGTTTTTATCACTTCTATAATTCTCCATATTTTTTCACCAGTCGATCCTTTAGTCAAATTCAATACACAACCATAGAACTCGAGACAATACATAGGCAAACCGATCCCGATTTCATAAATATTTTGGAAAACATTAGAGTGGGCAAAATCACTCAAGATGATCTACAAAAGATAAACTCAAGAATTGACCCCTATTTTGATTGGTTCTTTAATAAAGATTATCTCGTACTCACTACTCATAACAAAACAGTTGAGGAAATCAATCAAACTAGACTTAGCCAACTTAAAGGGAAAGGATATCATTTTGAAGCTCTTATTGAAGGTGACTTTCCCGAAAAATACTATCCAACAGACTATAATCTAACTCTTAAAGAAGGTGCTCGGATCATGTTTCTTAAGAATGATTTATCTCCACATAAAAAATATTATAACGGCAAAATAGGCACCGTCAAAAGCATTTCAGATAATGTACTATTTATTGAAACAGATGATGAAGAACAACCTATAGAACTTGAACGTCATACATGGCAAAATATTCAGTACAAGTTAGATCTAGACAAAATGGAAATTCAGCAAGAAGTGTTAGGATCTTTTACGCAATTCCCAATAAAACTTGCGTGGGCTATGACCATACATAAAAGCCAAGGTCTTACCTTCTCTAAAGTCTACTTAGATCTTCAACGTGTGTTCACATACGGACAAGTTTATGTTGGATTAAGCCGATGTACTTCTCTGGATGGACTTCTACTTCGAACCTCAATACATCCAGGAATCATTCGAGCTGATCAACAAATTATCGAGTTTTATCATCAATTACATCAACATACGATCAAACCTGAGGAACTACCTCGATATCAACTCCTTTACTGGCTAAAGCTCATGCGTAACTTTTTAGACATCGATCCTATCCATAATAACATTCAGAATTTCATATCCCTAGAAGACCTCCATCCTATAGATCCAATGTTAAAATTTTGGTTTCAATATATAAACACAACATTATATCCTCGTTGTCAAATAAATGAATTCTTAATAACTCATCCTACGAAAGTAGATACACTCCTAAATGGTGAAAAATTCATTCATCTCGCATCGGAAAAATTCCCCTTTCTTATTCAATATACTGCTGAGGTGTATTTTTTACTCAGTAGCTTTAGAGGCATATATTCTACGTACTTCAAAGAAGCACATCAATTCCGCAACCTTTTCGATAAAACTGTAGATGAGGTTATTAATAAAATTCTTCTTTTAGAACAACTCAACAAATCCCCTCATCTTAAATCACAACTACTTAAACTTCTTAAAAGAAACTCACCATCGACTCATATACTTCTTGAAAACAAACCTGTACTTGACTTTGATAATAAAAAATATGTACACTTACGATGGTGGCGCAATTATCATCTTGCAGAAATGATTATTCATCCTCTTTTGTTCGTTTCAGATGAGACATTGTCTCAACTCTCTAGACTTAATAACTTTGAACCAGAAAAAATTTCAAACATCCTAGATAACTTCCAATATAACTATTGGAAAAAAGAACTCTAT
The DNA here is from genome assembly GCA_026418905.1 of Bacteroidales bacterium. NCBI lineage: Bacteria > Pseudomonadati > Bacteroidota > Bacteroidia > Bacteroidales > Bacteroidales bacterium. Next base: position 157,510 of record JAOAAK010000003.1, read on the forward strand.
CTCATAATAAACAAGTTCTCTTAGAAAGCCTAATTCAAAAAGATCAGTAATTTTTCAAAACTAAAATTATCAAAGTTTTTCATCCTTTTCCCAGAAAATTCCATTTTTTAAAACCCTGTAAAAATCTTTTCTAATGCATATAAAAGGGTAGTAAATAAAAGGTAAAACTATAATAATTTCATTACTCCTATGAGATACACCGAAGAAATTAAAAAAACGTATGTAAGTAAAAGAAGTCAACAACATTTCATAAAAAACAAACCCCAAACCTATCCCAAGAAAAAACAAATCAATTTGGAATTGAGAATTTTCAGACATAGCCAAAAATCCAAAAGACAAACAGACAAGATTTAATAATATAAAAATAACTTTCAACCATTTAGGATAACGTAAAAGAGTAAGATATATCCAAGTATTATAAATAGGGATATATGCTTTCCCCATAGTCTCTCCGCCTTTTTTAAACATATACGATTTACCGAACCATGGGATAAGGTAAAATAAAATAATAGCTCCAATCCCAAATAATAATAATGTGTTCATGATTTTTATTGTTTTTCTTGATTTTTGATTTTGCTGACAATCATGTTAGAGCAAATATTTACAAGATTTTCACTATCATTATAAAATATTTTTTTAGCTCCATCTTTAAAAAGGAATTCTATTTTAATATTTTCAAGCCTTCCGTCCTTATGAATTTTTGTTATCTCAACTCGTTCAAAATTATCATAAACCCAAGAATTTATCGGAAGAAATTTATTCTGATTTTTATCAAAATTCAATTCTAATACGCGTTTATTGGTAAGGCGTATAAAAGTAGATGGTTCAGTCACACCTATCGAGAATTCTTTTCTTGATTCTAAATCCAACATAACGACCTCATCTGCTTCCAAATAGGAAGGTTTGGACTGAGTAAATTTTTCATGAATATAACGAAGGAACTTGTACATGGGATCATAAAAAACTTTCGTGGCTGTTTCCACATTGCTTCTATCAATATCGTAAAAAACTTCTTCCTGTACAAAAAATTTGTCAATATCAAGTGCAGGTTGAAAGGAAATAAATATTGTTGGCAAAGCATTATTTGTAGTTTTATATTTATCATCTTTTTGAGGTGTAGCTATATACAAAGAATAAAGGGCATTTGGACCCCAAGGTCCCAAAATATCAAAATATTTTAATTCATCAAAACGAAATCTTTCTACACATGTTATTTCATTTTCATCACCCATTTTTGTAAGTTCAGTAAAGCAAAAACTCTCATTGGTAATTTTCAAAGTCTGACGACCCTTTTTACCTTTGATAGGTATCACCATTTGAAGTTTTTCACCATTCATGTATGAAGGATATGCTTCAACATGTTGAAAATTTAAGAAATCTATAATTTTATCATATTTAATAACCGTTTCAGCACAATTTAATGTATATTTATCGCTTCCTTTTTTAAATTGAAACTCAATAGTAAATGGACGATAAACATAATCGAAATACTTAATTTCCTTAAACGGCACTTTAAATTCATATCCTTTCGGTTTAAAGAAAAGAGCTCTTTTAGCAAGAATTACATTGTGTTTGCTTGTTAGCCCAAAAATCCAGTTTTTAAAACCACCACTCCGAAGATAAGCAATGATTTCCTCTCCTGGTTCTAAAAAATGATTTAATGCTTTCATATTTTTATAAATTTTATGCAAATATACATATTTTTTTTATTCAAGTATAATTTTTATATTAAATTTTCATATTAAAATTAATCATTGTTAAATTCCTCATAAATTCTTAACTTTTTAAATGAAATCATAAGCCAAAATTCATAAAATATTTTCGTAAGATCTTCAAGTACATAAGAAGAAGAACCCCCGAAAATAAACCAAACAAAATATCAAAGGAAATTCTAAAAATTTCGATGAATTAGGAAAAAACTATATTGTTTTACCTGTGATGATTGACATGTTAAAATATAAATACCGTCTTTGAGAAAACTCAAATCTACTTGAACTTCATGTAGCCAAATTTGTCCTAACCGACATATTTCTCTACCCTGCATATCGTTTATAAACATGTCACTACCAGGAGGAATGTTTTTGATGCTAATACAACCTTGAGTAGGATTGGGATATACTTGTATATTTAAATACTGGTAATGATCAATGTGCAGCAGCTGCTTTCTTCTCATAAGCCATGGATCACAATCGTAAACATTGGTTGTATCTGATTGCATGGAATTACCGTAACATACGACAAAATAAATATCTCCCCATGATGTGAGAGAAGGTTCACCAATTGCCATCATATCTCCATATCCATTACCTATACCCAAAGGAGCTATTACTAACTCTTTGGGAGACCAATTGTTCCAATCACCAGATTGTAGTTGACGGGATCGATATATGGATCGATAACCAGCCGGATTATCTGCACAGAAGTATACCCACCAGAAATTTCCATCAAACCATAAATGCGGCTGAGTATCGTAAGGAGCATGATCATTGAGAACACTTGTAACCAAACTGGGTTCACTCCAAGTACTTCCGTTGTCATAACTCAGTGAATAATAAATATATCGAGCACGATCGAAGAAGATCAGCAAAATACTATCAGACAAACGTTCTATGTGTGGATTGTCTTCATGCTCAGGACTGCTTAAAATGGGAACAGCTGAAGAGTAATCCGGATTTGTAGACACATTTCGCATCAACATGATTTCCATTCCATTGACACCCTCGTCGAGCGTGAAGACAAAAACATCAAACGTATCAGTGTTTTTCTGCACTCCACAGGCACCACCTTCAAACGTCATAGACTTTCTCAACTTTGACGAATGCCACGAATTAAAAGGATTGTTTACATTCATTCTTTCTGTCTTCACAATATCGCTATGAATGTAATTAGGACATCCAAAAATATTCGTAATGGTATCAATATCAAGAAGAAGCCCTCTATAATAAGGCTTAAAGTCAATGCAAGGATACCAATCACTTAACCACGAAATGATATCAATAGGAATGTATGTCGAGAAAAGATGTTTTCCATCCCTTGTAACATAAAGGCCATCTTCCCAACCATCGACATGTATGGATAAAATTTCCGGATAAAAATACGTTGCCGTATCAGCTACATGAAAAGTTGCGTGAGAACGAATTTGATGCCAATCTGGCTGAGATATGGCTTTCGAAATTTTAACCAAAGTGATGAGAGTAATAAAAACTACTCTTATGATCCTTGATATTACATACATAACGTTCATTTCCATTTTTATAAGTATATCCTATACAACATCATGGGATAAAAAGCGAATTGGTAAACATTCTGAATGGCATTGCTTTTGGCATCAAATGTCTGACCAATAATAGCCCGATGATTAGTAATATTTTGTAAATCGATTGCCCATTGCTGTGTGGTATGACGTCCATTTCGTTTAAATCCTACACGTATATCGAGGCGAAAATAGTCAGGAAAACGATCCTCGTAAGCCCGATCGAAATCATACATTACCGAACCTTCGTTGATGCTTTCTGCCAAATCAATCGGCAGATAAGGTTTTCCACCTGCATAGGTTGCTTTTACGTCAACTGTCAAAAAATTTTTTTCTTTTATGCGCCATTCGTACCCTCCAAGCAAATTGAAAATAAAACGATTATTGAATGCAGTGTTACGCCATTTCCCATCATAACCTGTACTCTTAGAATCAAACAAAGATACTGTTCCTAATACATAAAAACCTTTACACAAAGAACGTTCAATAGTTAGTTCAATTCCCATATTTCGCCCATTTCCTTTACTTACTAAACTATCCACGGCAGGAATAGAAAAAAACTCACCAATGTTAGTAAAACTAAATTGGGGTATTTTGTGAGAAACAGGAATACGATACAACCACTGATAATATGCTTCAACAGTCAAATTAAGATTTTCTTTGAGTAAGTAGCTATATCCTAAGACTAAATGATGGGCTCGTGTCAGTTTGAGGTTAGTATTGGTAGTATGGTAGTTGGTTAATCCAGAATCTGACGAAAGAACAAAATATATTTGTGGAGGAAGCATCTGAGTATGTAAACCATATCCCAGATAAAGATCATGCAAGGGGGTTAACTTGTATTGTAATCTTAGCCTAGGTTCAAAACTAGTTTCGTTGTTTAGGTTTTGGTAAAACATAAAAGCACCTGGTTCTAGGGTAAGTTTAGAAGTTAACTGAGCTATGATTTGCATAAAAGCAGCACCACTATAAAACGAGATATCTGCATTGTGAATTTTTTTAAACAACTGTTGAGTTTGAAGAAATACGCTATCTACGATGCTAAAGGTATTTCGATGAGCTGCCACTCCATATTCAAGCTGAACTGAACCAGCAAATCGGGTTTTAAAGGACATTTGTAAGGAATACTTCATTCCATTATTGCGAGATCTATAAAATGGTTTCAAGTTCTGAGTACTATCTAAGTCATCTAAAATAGTTTTATCGAAAAAACTTTGATGAGAAATACCGAGCTGTGCAAAAGTTTGTTTGAATAAGAGGGTATGATACTGAATAGCACTTACGTACAAAGCCGATTGAAAAGCTGTTCGCTGATTTGTTAGCATATAACCACTACCAACAGTATCAGGTTGCATATCGATGTGGCTATCTCCATAGAGGCCAATCAATGAAATACCGCTTTTTTCCCCAACAGGCAGAAAAATTTTATAGGTAAGATCCTCATAAAAGGGAACAGCCGAACCAGTACCAGTTCCAAAACCCAATTTATGCATAACTGCAAGAGTAGAATAACGAGCATTGATAAGATAGGAAGAACGCTTAAGCAAAGGTATGGGGCCTTCAGCTCCAAGTTCAAAACCATTAAACCCTACTTGCCCCATAAGCTCTGTTTTCTGATCATTGCCTTTGCGCATCTTTAGATCGAAAACTCCAGAGAGCCCATTTCCGAAACGAGCTGGAAAAGCACCTGAATAAAAAGCTGAATTGGACAAAGTATTGTTGTTGAGCATGCCTACAGGTCCCCCTGTGGTTCCAAGTGCTGCAAAATGGTTTGGATTACGAATCTCAATTCCATCCAATCTCCAAATAAGCCCAACAGGTGAATTTCCTCGAATAATGATATCGTTCCGCGTATCATTGTGAACAGAAACACCAGCAAAATTCCCTGCCATCCGAGCTACATCTCCTAAACTTCCAGCATAACGTTCGGTCTGCTCAACATGAAAAGAACGCACTGAAAGATAAGTTTGTTCATCCTTTGCAGTACGTATGGTTACTCCTTTTAAAAGAATGCTATTTTGGCTTAGAACAATTTCTACAACAGTTTGCCTAGCAGAACTTACTTCAATGTTTCGTAACTCTTTTGTTTCATAACCTAGATATGATACTTTCAGGTGATATCTGCCAACTGCAATTTGATCGAATCGAAAATTACCTTGTTCATCCGTTACTGTTCCCCGAGTCGAATCTTGATTTTGTAAAAGCACCACAGCTCCGATAAGTGGTTCACGTGTAGTCTCATCCAGTACATAACCCCTCAGTGTTTGTAAGGGAACCTGAGCATTTTGAAAACCATACCATAAGAAAAAAATAATAATGTAAAATTTTTTCATGGGCATCCATTGTAATCACAAACATAGTTCATTTATTTTTACTTAAAGAAATATAAAAAAACTCCAATTTTGCTTGCCCACACAATTTCACCTTTTTATCAAAAATGCATCATAAATCAAGATCTTCGTAATTGACATTAATGCTTTTGGGAACTTATTTTTTTAACTTTTAAACACACATACTTTTCGATGACAAAGAAATTAATATCAATGAAATAAGGCTTGATCATATTAAAGTTGAATATGCTTTTAGTTTTAGTTAATCATTTTTAGCCGCAAAGTTGTGCATCATATTTCTTGATCAGATTCTGTTTTTCATTAATAAACATTCTATGAATCGAGAATGATAAAAACTTTAGGTGTTTGGGCAAGTATACACTATCTTAGTGCATTTTATTTTTGGGCAGCTAACTTAATCGAGCAAATTTAAAAAATTTTACCTCACTTGAAAGTTTACTTATAACTTTCATAATAAATCAACGTGCGTAATAATTAATAATAATAATTGAACATTACCCGAATCAATCTTTCACCCCACACTATAGCGATTAATAAAATCCTCAATGCAGATAAACTCTACAAACTTATGAAATAAAAACAATACGAATTGAAAATAGGATATCATATCTAATGGTGGATGTGAAAAATTTAAACCAAACTTCATTTTCATTCATGTGTTCATTTCAACACCTATGAAACAGGTAACAGTTTATCATACAGAAAATTAATAATTAATTTTGAAAAAAAATGAAAAAAATTCTTTTATTTCATGCGATGTGGTATGCATTATTTGCTTTTGCCCAGACCTATCAGATAGGTCATCGTCAGGTTACATACACCGACCCATCACGTAATGGCCGAAGCATTCAAACTGAAATCTATTATCCTGCTAACACAGCTGGCGATAATGTTCCAGTTGCTTCCGGACAATTTCCTTTACTCATCTTTGGTCACGGTTTCTTGATGTCATGGGATAGTTATAAAAATCTTTGGGACAGCCTAGTTCCAATAGGCTACATCATGGCTTTTCCTCGCACAGAAGGCGGTATCTCACCTAATCATCAGCAATTTGGCCTTGATCTTCGTTTCCTTAATGAAAAAATCAAAAGCGAAGGAAATAATCCTTCTTCATTCCTTTATGGACGCGTAGCTAGTACAAGTGCTATCATGGGTCATTCCATGGGGGGTGGATGTACTTTCATAGCAGGACAGAATTATACCAACGTTACAACCATTGTTAATTTTGCAGCAGCAGAAACTAGTAACCCATCAAGTATCGACATAGCTCCCGACGTCACTGTACCGGTTTTAATGTTATGCGGTGAAAAAGATGGTGTTACTCCTCCTTCTCAGCACCAAATTCCCATGTACAACGCCTGTGGAAGTGATTGTAAATTTTTAGTTACTATCATGGGTGGTGGTCATTGCTATTTTGCCAACTACAACTTCAACTGCAGTTTTGGTGAATCAACTACCAGTCCCCAACCCACCATCTCTCGTGAAGAGCAACAAAAACGTGTGATGTATATACTTAAACCATATCTGAACTACATGCTTAAAAATAATCAGAGCCAACGCACCATTTTCTTCTCTAGATTGCAAAATACTACTTATTACAACTATACTTTTCAATGCGATACTACCACTCCAACTGCATCCAACCACTATGAAGAAACAACATTTATTGATGTTTATCCAAATCCTACCCAAAACCTCTGCACTATCATTCTTAACGAAAATGTTGATGATGCAATTTATTCTATAAAAAATATTCAAGGCAATCAAATACAACATGGGAGATTAACAAGTAACCAAGTAGATTTTTCTCATCTAGAGCAAGGTTTCTATATTCTTGATATCATTACCCCTAGAAAAACATATCAAGTAAGAGTCATTAAACAATAACAAAATTCTTGTTTTTCAATAAACTTAAACATCATTTACTAGCAGATCCATTAGCTATTATTGTCGTTTGTAGTTTTTTTATTTCTTCAGACAATACTTGAATTTGTTTTTTAAGCAAATCGATCTCTTTTTGTTGCTGGTTGATGATAGTTCGTTGTTCTTCAGAAATCTTTTGTTGTTGTTCAATCATGGCTTGCTGTTCCTGCATTGCTTTTATTATAACTGAAGTTAATTTAGCATAATCTAAAGCATAATAAGAAGAATCGGAAGAATTTTTCGAAAAAGTTCGAACAACTTCAGGTATCACACCCATGACATCCTGAGCAATCAACCCAATATCGTGTTGGTGATTATCCTTCCACTCAAATGCTACAGGCTTAAGCATCAAAACATCTTTAAGACCGTATGGTATGGGATAAATATGGGACTTAAGATTTAAATCAGAGGGGCAAATACAAGCAGTTGCAGTAAGTGTACCCCCCACATCAAGATTTCCGCTTATGTAATTTTTATTAAAACCATACAATGCAATTCCCCAATTATCATTTGGATTAACTGTTTGAGATTTATTTAAAATATAAAGACCATATATTTTTTGAGGTTTTATGTATTGAGAGTCAAGAAATATTTGCTGACCATAAAGAACAGATGCTTTACATCTTCCCAGAACCTGAGAATAATACATAACGATGGTGTCATATTTACCAGTAGATATATTATCCACCATTGAGTAAAAACCACAATAATTTTTAAGGGTACCTGAAGAACGATTTTGCCCTAATAAATTTATCCCGTATGCTTTTTCCACAAAACCTTTTCCTTGATAATTTATCCTACCAGCTATAGCTGTCATAGTGGATTGATTGGTAAGTGCATTGCTTTTGGAGTATGAATGAAAAATTCCCCCTGTTAATCTATAAAATTTTGACAATGTATCAGCTTGTGCTGTAGCTATAATTCCATAAGTTTCGCCAGAAACACTATTTGATCCTCGCTTGTTAATGGCCTCAATGTAAGTACCAAAGTGAGCTGGTATTGGAGGAGGAGTATAATTTGACGTATCAATAGAAGTAATGGTTAACGGACAATAAATGGTAGGATTACTACCAGCGACTCCATAATCCTTTTTGATGTGAACTCTCGACGAAAAATTCCCTGGTGGTTGAGGAAACATCCAATCAAATAGATATCTCATCGTATCATTTTTACTTCCTACATAAAGGTCGCCACTTTTAGTAAGTCGCATTTTTTCTCCATTATTAGTGTAAAATAACAAGTCGGTGTTTGAGAGCGTACCTATGAAAGAATTTACCCCAGCATTTAATCCAATGTTACCGTTAACGGTAAGCTTCTGACTTGGAGATGATGTCCCAATACCAACATTACCAACGTTGCTTACACGAGCTCGTTCTATATTGTTTGTTCTAATGACAAAATCTACGTTATCGGTTGTTCCAATAAAATTTATTGATGGATTGGTGGATGAATTTCCGATTAAACGCCATGCATTGGGATCTGTTTCGGTATAACCAGTAAAAGCAATGGAATTAAGAGTCCGCGTTCTCACATTTCCACTTACATCGACCACCAAACCAGTAGTTTCTGTTGTACCAGCACCTACGCCTTCAAAACGAACACTCCCATTGACATGTAATTTGGCAGTAGGAGATGATGTCCCAATACCAACATTACCAACGCCGCTTACACGAGCTCGTTCTGCATTGTTTGTTCTAATGACAAAATCTACGTTATCGGTTGTTCCAATAAAATTTATTTATGGATTGGTGGATGAATTTCCGATTAAACGCCATGCATTGGGATCTGTTTCGGTATAACCAGTAAAAGCAATGGAATTAAGAGTCCGCGTTCTCACATTCCCACTTGCATCGACCACCAAACCAGTAGTTTCTGTTGTACCAGCACCTACGCCTTCAAAACGAACACTTCCTTTGACATGTAATTGCTCAGTTGGTGAAATTGTTCCTATTCCAATTTTCCCATTCCCAACTATGGTCATGGGAACGACACGATTTCCCCATCCACTTTGAACACTGGTGATAAACTGTATAGCAGGATTATTTCCTGTTTCATCCGAGGAAAGAATTAAGCATTCTTGTGAAGGTGGAATATTTGCTCTGACACTATCTGAAGATTCCCCACCACCTACGACAGTAAGAGCTCCTGCACCTAATATCAAAGAGTGTCCAAACGGTGTTTCATCAAATTTCATCCACTCTTTTGCATAATTTCCTTCAGATATAAGAAAACCGCTATGTCGAATGTTACCTTTGACATGAAGAATGGCCAAAGGATTGGAAGTTCCAATGCCCATGAAGCCCTGTGTTGTTATTCGTATTTTTTCCGAGTTATTGGTATATATTTTAAAGTCCTCATTGTTTAACGTACCAATAAAATGTTGAGGTGAAATATTATTTCCTGTAAGCAACCAAGCAAAAGAAAGATCCTGATTAATCAGAAGGCGAACCCATTTTGCCCCATCCCAATAATAATAACCTGGATACACATCATTTTGAGTAGCAGTGTTGTACACAAGCAAACTAGTCTGAGGATTTGCAATGGGAGCTGATAAAGTTGTTTGAATGAGAACTACTCGTGGAATTAAAATTCCTTTATTAGATGAACGCACTTCTAGCATCGCCGAAGGATGAGGAGTAATACTTGTTTCTGATATTCCGACGTTCTGTGCTATTGAATCATAAATAATCAATAACAACGTGAAAATTAAAACAATCCTTTTCATAAAATTAGAATTTATAACAAATATAAAACATTTAAATTTTAAAAAAAATACTACATATTATTTTATTTTTTATGCAAAAAAATATTTATATTATATTTTTTATGCTCATGGTGTAGGGAATACTATCATTATAATTCAGCTTATTTAAATTAAGTTGATTTATTGTCACCTTACATCAATGTTTATCTACTTTTGAAATCGAAACATTAAATTTAAATAAAAATGTAAACTTGAAAATATTTTCAACCGTTTAGAGTATGATCAATGCGTTTATTATTCCATAAGATATATTAAAATTCTCATGACAATCATTACAAGTATAAATTAGCAGCATATATCGTATTTTAAAATTTATTATTTTCTTGAATAATGTATAACCTCATCAAACTGTCCCTGCATTAGAAGTTTTTAAATTGTTTACTCCAAATTAACTCTATTTAGGAGATTTGCCTATTTGGTAAGAAATATCATTTTTTGTCAAAGATCCATATCATCAAACAAACTTAGTTTCATGAGCCATGAATGCTTTTCAATGGCCTACAGCAGCGGACTAGGCATGTGTAAAAGTGTGATGTAATAGCACAAAGTATCAATACATTTACTAATAGGCAAAAGGAAAAAATTGCTTTTTGATCATCTTTCTCACAAAATCTTCAGGTAAAATGTCTGAAGAAACTGTTATGCTAACTGTTTTTAATCGAAAATAATCTTCCGACATAAGAATGTAACCCTTGAAATTTCCTATCTTTCCCCAAGAATTTTTTACTAGGTAATATTTTTTACCATCTATTTTCAACAATCCAATTACGTGCATCACATGTTCCACTTGAGTTTTGTGGATGAAAAAGTGATCGAGTCGTTCAGTATCAATGTTCAAAATTTTATCGTTCCACACCGCAAAACCAGACATATAATCAAAAGTTTGCTCGCTAACATCACCATTCCAAACGAAACTATATCCTTTTATAAGAGCACTGTCGCAAATTGATTCAAATTGATTCCATGGAATATTGAAAAAAAGCACATCTGCCCAGTTAAACCGGCTTTCAAGAACAAACCATTCATAATAAGGATGATGAAGATAGGAAGTCAAATTGACATATTTTTGGGCGTCTATTCCTAACAATGCAGAATATTCTTTCGGAGTTATTTGTCTTTTCTCATAGATGAACTTTTCAGGAACCTTTCCTAAAAAGCAATTGAGAGTATCAGCAAATTTTTTCATGTAAACAGACATAGGAATGGTGTAGTCAATTTTTAGTGCAATATTTTTTAAAGCCGTATCCAATCGAGCATGATGATGTCCTTTGTCGGAAGTCGTATAACCATGATAGGCATATTCAGGTACAAACCCTTTTTCAAAAACTATTTTCAAAACATCATGAGGCTGACCTCCCATGGTCCAGAACATATAACCATGCTTTAAGTAGAAACGTTGCAGTTTATTCGTATAATTATGATAGACAAAAAACATTTCACTCAAATCAATATTCTTTATCTGTGGATTGATCCGTAGTATTTCACTTTCAAGGAAAGAAGTTGTAGCAAAAGACCAACATGTCCCACTCATCTGCTGATCTCGGATCGGTGTATGCTTGACCATAGCCAGAGTATCTACCTTCTTCTGTGCCCAAAGTTGTTGGGTAAAAAGTAAAAACAAACATAAGTAATACATGTCCTTTTTCATCATCATAAACAAACACACTTTCACGAATTTAAATTTATAAAGACCATATGGGTAAAATCGTTAATTTTCTATAAATGCTTTTCTTCAATAATTTTTGCTTTCAGGTAATCGCGATTCATTTTGGCAATATGTACAACAGATATACCTTTAGGACATTCATATTCACATGCATAGGTATTTGAACAATTGCCGAAACCACATTCATCCATGGCTTCTACCATTTTCTGAACTCTAATCATGGCTTCCACTTGTCCTTGCGGTAAATAAGCTAGATGAGCAACCTTGGCACCTACAAAAAGCATAGCTGAAGCATTAGGACATGCAGCAACACAAGCACCACAACCTATACATTGAGCTGCATCCATAGCTTTCTCAGCCATATGCTTGGGCACAGGGATAGTGTTTGCTTCAGGGGCACTCCCAGTGTTGACAGATATATAACCACCTGCTTGAATGATTTTATCGAGAACACTCCTATCCACCATTAAATCGCGAATGATAGGAAATGCTTTCGCCCTAAATGGCTCTACGACAATAAGGTCACCGTCTTTGAATTTTCGCATGTGGAGTTGACATGTAGTAACGCGATCGTCAGGTCCATGCGGGCGCCCGTTGATGTATAAACCACACATTCCACATATACCCTCTCGACAATCGTGATCAAAAGCAATAGGAGTTTGTTCATAGGGAATATTTTCCTTTCCAATCGAGTCTTTAATGAGTTTTTGATTCAGAATATCAAGCATTTCTAAAAAAGAAGCATCTGGCGAAACGTTATCTAACTGATATGTTACGAACTTACCCCTCTTATCAGGTCCTTCTTGTCTCCATATCTTCAATGTGAATCGCATACTTATACAATTTTTTTATTTATAACTTCTTTGCTTTGGTTTAACATATTCAAAATTCAATGGTTCTGTTAATCGTGTAGGATTTGTATCGTCTCCGGTGTATTGCCATATGGCAACATGAGCATAATTTTCATCATCGCGTAATGCTTCACCGTCTTCGGTTTGATACTCTTCACGAAAATGCCCTCCGCAAGATTCATTGCGTTCTAATGCATCCAACATGATAAGCTCTCCGAGTTCTAAAAAGTCTGCTAAGTGACAGGCTTTAGTCAATTCTTCGTTATAATAAGTGCTTTTACCTGGAACATAAACATTTCTCCAAAATTCTTCTCGCAATGCCCGCACTTTTCCAATGCCATTTTTTAATCCCTCTGCATTGCGAGACATTCCCGCATATTCCCACATGATGCTGCCAAGTTCGCGATGTATTTCATCAACTGTTAGCTTACCTTTAATGCTCATCAACTTCTTAATTTGATCATCGACTTCTTGTTCTGCTTTTATAAATTCAGGTAAATTGCTGGATATAGGAGGTGTTTTAATCTCGTTGGCTAAGTAATTCCCTATAGTTACGGGTAAAATAAAATATCCATCCGCTAAACCTTGCATCAAGGCAGAAGCACCGAGTCGATTAGCACCATGGTCGCTGAAGTTGGCCTCACCAATCACATATAAACCAGGTATGTTACTCATTAATTCATAATCAACCCATAATCCCCCCATGGTATAGTGAACAGCTGGATATATCATCATCGGAACTTCATAAGGATTTTCATCAACGATTTTTTCATACATCTCAAAAAGATTACCATATCGTTCTTCAATTACATGCTTTCCTAGTTTTTTTATTGCATCGCGAAAATCAAGAAAGACTGCTTGTCCGGTAACATAGACACCATAACCTTTGTCGCATCTTTCTTTTGCTGCACGACTTGCAATGTCACGCGGAACAAGATTACCGTAAGCAGGATATCGTCGTTCGAGGTAATAATCCCTATCTTCTTCGGGGATATCATTGGGAGATATTTCTCTCCTTCTTAATTTTTCTGCATCTTCTAGCTTTTTAGGAACCCAAACTCTGCCATCATTTCTTAAGCATTCACTCATAAGAGTGAGCTTACTTTGGTAGGTTCCATGCAAAGGGATGCATGTGGGATGAATCTGCGTAAAAGCCGGATTTGCAAACCATGCTCCTTTTTTGTATGCTCGCCAAACAGGTGTGACATTAGATCCTTTGGCATTGGTACTGAGATAATACACATTACCATATCCGCCAGAAGCTAGCACAACAGCATGTGCAGAATGACGTTCAACTTCTCCTGTAAGCAAATTGCGACAAATAATACCTCGAGCTTTCCCATCGACGAGTACAATATCGAGGACATCCCGACGTGTATATAATTTAACCTTTCCCAACTTGATTTGTCTACTTAAAGCTCCGTAAGCACCCAACAAAAGTTGCTGTCCTGTTTGACCTCTAGCATAAAAGGTCCTCATAAGTTGAGCGCCACCAAAAGAACGTGTATCGAGATAACCGCTGTATTCACGAGCAAAAGGTACTCCTTGCGCTACGGCTTGATCAATAATGGCATTACTAACTTCGGCCAAGCGATAGACGTTAGCTTCACGAGAACGATAGTCTCCCCCTTTGAGTGTATCTTCAAATAACCTCCAAATACTATCTCCATCGTTGCGGTAATTTTTGGCTGCATTGATACCTCCTTGAGCAGCTATACTATGAGCTCGTCTTGGACTATCTTGATAACAAAATACTTTCACTTGGTACCCTAATTCTGCAAGTGATGCAGCAGCAGAAGCACCAGCTAAACCTGTTCCAACCACAATAATATCAAGTTTTTCCTTGTTAGCAGGACTAACCAATTTTACTGTAGAACGATAATGGGTCCACTTTTCAGCAATGTGACCCTCTGGTATTTTGGCATTTATTTCCATATTGAATAGGTTTTATTTGTAAAAAAACATAAAATATGTTGGGATCGTCATAAAACCACCACTTATGAATAAGGCATAAAAAAGGGCAAGAACACGAATAGTTTTTTGATACCGATTATGGTTAAACCCAAATGTCTGAAATACGGCTTGAAAAGCATGATAAAGGTGAAAAGCTAAAACAACGAGCCAAACATAGTATATGATTACATACACCTCGTTGGTAAATAAGAGAATAGCCATCGTATAAAAATCCAAAGGATCGTTTACACCTGGCGGCATAGGAACCCACCCTTCTTTAACAAAGTTAAAGTTTATTAAATGTATGATCAAAACCAGTAAAACAGTTAAACCTGTCCAAATAGTGTAACGTGAAAAAAAAGAAGTTGGTGTCTTACTTGATACGGCGTATCTTTGAGGCCTTGCCATCCAGTTCTGTATTTTCAAGATAATTCCAAGTGCAATGTGAAGCAAAAAACTAGCAATTAAAACTATTTCAAAAATTTTTACAAGCAGATTAGAAGCCATGAAACGTGAGGCAACATTGAACGTCTGACCCCCATCAGGTAATAACATAAGCAAGTTAATACACAAATGGACCACAAGAAAAATCAATAAAAAAACACCGGCCGAAGCCATCCATAACTTTTGACTTATAGAACTTAATCTCAATATAAAACGAGAAGGCATTTTTTTGCAAATTTAAAATTGTCACTGTTACAAGTATAATTTTTTTAAAAAAATAAAAAAACACAACAATTTTTAATAAACAGGAATAGAATCAAAAAAATACTTAAAATTGCACACCAAATAGTGTAAAAATCATTTTTTATGCAAATTGTCATAGCGGGTGATGGTGAAGTGGGTTTATACGTAGCTGAACTACTTGCTAGAAGTAACCATACCATCACCGTTATCGATCCAACAGAAAATATTAAGTATTACAATCAAGCCCAAGAAAAGAATTTCTTTATCATTAATGCTAACCCTACGCTTCCAGGAACTCTGATTGAAGCACGAATAAAAAAAGCCGATTTATTCATTGCTGTTATGCATAATGAAGAACCAAATATTATATCCGCGTCACTAGCTAGCCATCTTGGAGCAAAAACCACCATAGCTCGCATTAGCACCGAAGATTACTTGAAAAAAGAATATTCTGTTTATTTTCACGACATGGGGATTAATTACCTTGTATGTCCTGAAGCTTTAGCTGTTGAAGAAATATCTAAACTTTTGTTACAAACTTCGGCACATGAAATTTATGAGTTTGCTAATGGTAAATTATGGGTAGTTTTTCAAACGGTTGATATTGATTCACCGATGGTGGGTAAAAGAATAGACGAGCTGGACCCCAATAAAATTTCTTTTTTACCTCTTGCCGTTTTTAGAAAAGGTAAAACGTTTATACCTCAAAGTAAAACTATCTTGGAAGCTAACGATTTAGTGTATTTTCTTGTGATTCCATCTAAAATTGATGATTTTCTTTCTTTACTTGGTCAAGAAAACTACTCTATTAAGAATGTTATGATTGTCGGTGGAGGAAGAATCGGTCGAAAAGTTGCGATGAACATTCAAGATAAAATCAACACAAAACTTATTGATATAGATGAAGACAGGTGTTCTATCCTTTCTCAAATGCTTCAACACACACTTATTATCAACGGAGATGCTCGAGATGTAAATTTGCTGAAAGAAGAAAATATTCAGGATATGGATGCCTTTATAGCAGTAACTGACAGCAGTGAAACCAATATCCTAACATGCTTGTTAGCAAGAGAATATGGTGCTAAAAAATACATACCCCTCTTAGAAAGTGTAGATTATATTAACATTGCTCAAAATATTGGCATTCACAGTGTTATCAACAAAAAACTTATTACTGCAGGCCAAATTGTCAAGTACACTATGGGACGCTCTCTAAGTACGATTAAATGTCTTGTCGGTATCGATGCTGAAGTGATGGAATTCATCGTACAACCCAACTCTAAAGCAGCCCATAAAAGAATCGAACAACTTGGATTACCTAAAAATTGCATTGTAGGAGGCATGGTAAGGGATGAAATTCCTTTGATTGCCAGAAATGATATGCAAATTTTACCCAACGATCAAGTGATAGTTCTTGCATTACCCGACGCCATTGAAGACGTACAGGAGTTCTTTAACTAATTATGAAAAATCACTTTCCTTTTAATTTCAAAAGTATCTTACTTATTTTCAAATATGCTTTGATATTGATTTTGCTTGTCTGTATTCCCATTTGTATCATATCTTTCTTTGATAACAGACAAGCTTTTTATGGTTTTTTATTTCTTGAGGGGATTGCACTTCTATTCATTGGACTTTGCCAATTTTTATTAAAACATTTACCAGAAAACGATTTTTTTTCTATCAGAGACGGTTTTCTGACTATTTTGCTCGTATGGGGAAGTGCAATTTTTTTAGGATCTATTCCTTTTTTCATAGGCATTGAAGGCTTTTACTTTATCGATGCCATTTTTGAATCTACTGCCTCATGGTCAACCAATGGAATTACCCTTTACGGATCGGAGCAATTATCCTTTTCTTTGCTTCTTTGGAGGGCATCGTTACAATGGATGGGAGGATTCGGAATTATTCTGCTTATTATTTCTTTTGTTCCATCGCTTGTTCCCAAAGCTTCCAATATCTTTTTTTTCGATAAGAACTCATCCAATGTTCAGCAAATTAACCCGTCAACTCAAGGAACTGCATTAAGACTTTTTATTATTTATTCAGGTTTAACCGTTTCTCTTTTCTTCCTTTTGCTCTTGCAACATATTCCTATGCAAGAAGCTATTCTACTGACGTTGTCTACGATCAGTACGGCGGGTTTAAATTTTCATCAGGGTGATGTTAGTTCTTATTCTTTTTTCATACAGCTCACGTTACTTTTTTTTATGATTATTTCTAGTTCGAACATCTACCTTCTGTATTTTGTTTTAAAAATGAGATGGAAACTCTTTATTGAGAACGACGAAATTAAATGGTATTTTTTAATAGCTGCTTTAGCTATTGCAAGTACCTTATCCTATAGATTCATCTCCAACGAACATTTACATCTCGAAGATGCTTTTAAAGTAGTTTTTAATCTTTTTTCAGTCATTTCAACGACAGGTTTCTATATCCCAGATATATCTCTTCGCTATGATTTATTTATGTGGTTTGTGTTTGTCATCTTGATGGCTATCGGTTCAACTTCAGCAAGCACAGCTGGTGGAATTAGCCTATATAGATTTATCGTTCTTTTTCGTACGATTCGTTCTTATGTGACCAGTGTGTTTCATCCTTCCTCTATTTTGAAAGTTTCATTCAACAAAAAAGTATTACCTACACAAACGTTATTTCAGATTTTAACCTTTTCAACTATATATCTTATTTTAGTATGTGTTTCTATCATTTTACTGACTCTGAGCGATATCGAGCTCCAAGATGCTATTACTCTTTCCGTGGGGTTTATTTCAAATACAGGTAATATCTTAAAAACCATGATGATTTCATATGATTTTTCCTCCATTACTGCATATCAAAAAATTTTATTTAGCCTTCTCATGTTTGCGGGTAAAATGCAAATAATACCTTTGCTTATTATTGTTTCACCAGTTTTTTGGAAAAAATGAAAGCACTACATCATAAGTTGATTTTGAAAGTTTTAGGAATGCTTATCACTCTAGAATCTGGAGCAATGTCGGTTGCTTTCGTTTATAGTTGCTTAGTAGATAACACACCATTAGCTTATTTAGAAGGTTGGCTCTCATCGATCTTATTTTCTTTTTTTCTTGGTGCGAGTTTATGGTTTTTTTTCAGAAAATCTCCTATTGAGGAAATGAGTAAAAGAGATGGTTATTTCATTGTCACTTTTACCTGGATTATCTTAGGCATGATTGGAGCCTTACCCTATTGTTTAACAGGCTATATACCCTCTTACATCGATGCTGTTTTTGAAACTATCTCTGGCTTTACCACAACGGGGTCAAGCATTTTGACTGATGTTGAAATTTTACCCTATGGCATACTTTTATGGAGAAGCATGACCCAATGGTTAGGTGGATTGGGCGTAGTTGTGCTAGCTGTTGCTATTTTACCTGCATTTGGTTTTGGAGGCATGCATCTTTTTGCTGCTGAAACCACTGGCCCATTCAAAGACAAACTTCATCCTCGAATAAAGGACACAGCAAAAACTATTTGGTTGGTTTATGTCTTTCTTACTTTTTTACTCATTATTCTTTATGTTCTTGGGGGAATGCCTACTTTTGATGCCATCTGTCATGCATTTACCACCTTACCATCTGGTGGCTTTTCTACAAAAAATGCTAGTATGGCTTTTTTTTCACCCTATCATCAGTGGGTTACGATACTTTTTATGTATTTCGCTGGAACTAACATGGTGTTGTTTTATAAATTTTATCAAAAAAAATTTAAAGATATAATTCGCGATGAAGAATGGATTTTTTATAATATACTTGTTTTAGGATCAATTCTTCTAGTTTTTCTTATCCTTTTCTTTAAAGGAGGATATGAACTTGAATATGCCCTGCGCCATGGAGCATTCCAAGTGGTAAGTATCATTACCACCACGGGACTAGTTACGGCAGATTATTTTTCGTGGCCTGTAGCCTCTTATAGTTGGCTTCTATTTCTTCTTTTCGCTGGTGGAATGGCTGGTTCAACCAGTGGTGGCATTAAAATGATTCGATTTGTCCTTATTTTTAAAGCCATTCGCAATTATCTCCGAAAACTTATTCACCAACGAGCAGTTATTCCAATTTTTTTCAACCAAAAGCCAGTAGACCAAATAAGTGTTTTAAATGTTATTTCTATTACTGTGCTTTATATTTTGGCCTATCTTCTCGGTGTTCTGATAATATTGCTGATTGAAAAAGATTTCTTCGTTGCTATATCCGCTCCTATTACGGTTCTATCTAACTCTGGTCCTGGGTTAGGATCTATCGGTCCCATTTACAATTTTTCTCATTTACATGATGTTACTAAAGTTTTACTTACTATTCTGATGATACTTGGTCGTTTAGAGTTTATCAGTGTAATTGCACTCTTTCATCGCTCTTTCTGGAAAAAATAATTAAGAAGTACTATATCAAAGTTGCTATCACACTATGCACTTCTGTGCCACATTCATCCAATAAGAACTAAAATGGTATAATAGAAATACCAATTGAAATAGGATACATCTGGGGTCCTTTATTTTTTTCGAATAGGGGGCTCAAGCTGTAAAATGCAAAAACATTGAATAGCTTATAACCTACCGTCATCGTAAGCCCATACCTGAAAGGCAATAAATTAGAAATATTATATGACTTGATTTTTAAACCTTCATCTATCATTTTGGTATGGTTCCCTACCATGAGACCAAATTTTCCTCCAATATAAAATCTGAAAACGTTTTTACCTTTGCTCCGATACCTAAATTCTACAGGGATATCAACGTAAGAGAGTACTAGCTTATATTTATCCTTCTTTTCGGCAAAAGGATGAAATTCAACTACATCATTGGAATCCTTTCTCATTTCAGCTTGAAAATTAAAATTATGAGCAGAAACACCTAAGCCACCTGCCACAGAGAAAGGTGAACTTCCAAATTTTTTTTCCAACAAAATATAAGTGTTAAAACCAGGATTATAAGTTTTGTAATCACCCGAATCGGGTAATTTCATCCATATGTCATTAAAAAACTGAATGTGAAGACGATCGGCTTTCCCAAACCCACCAAATTTTCTTTCCATTTCTTCTTTTTCATCCTCACTAATCTGAGAAAAAAGCGCCAAAGAAAACAAACTTAAAATTAAAAAAAGTTTTTTCATTTAATTTTTATTTAAAATTAGCGGAGAGACAGGGATTCGAACCCTGGGTTCCACTTACGTGGAACAACGGTTTTCGAGACCGCCCCATTCGACCACTCTGGCACCTCTCCTCATAGGCAAAAATAAATTATTTTCCAGAAACGTTATTCATCAAAATTCCATACTTTTGTTTTATGAAAATAAGTTCTACTTGTTCTAATGCTTTATTTACTCTTTTTTTCCCAATGACTATTGTTTTTTGGAATTGTTCTACCAAAAAAAATACTTTTATTGCAAGACAATATCACACCCTAACTGCTCATTATAACGTATTCTTTAATGGAAACGAGGCTTTAAAAGAAGGTATACTGACACTTGAAAACAATCACCAAGATAATTTTCAGCAAATACTTAGTGTGTGGAAAGAGGGTTCTGAAAAAGATCATCAAAGTATTCTGCCCCAAATGAACCGTGCAGAAGAAAAAGGTTATAAGACTATTTCACTCCATAGCATGGAATTTGGTGGAATTGAATATAATAAATGGATCGATGACAGTTACTTGCTTATAGCTAAAGCAAATTATTACAAGGGTGATTTTATCAAAGCCAAAAACATTTTTGAATTCGTAACCACAAAATATAAAAAAAACCTCGAAAGGTACGAAGCACACTTATGGCTGGTCAAAATCGCTTTAAAAACCAAGAACTATCCAGAAGCATTTAATCACCTAACTACCGTAAAAAAAGCATTTGAAGATAAAATTTTAAACAGAAAACTTGTGAAATTTTACTACTTAACATCAATAGACTATTATAACCTTACAAAAAACTATGATGAATCCATTCAATGCCTACAGAAGGTTTTACCTCTTGTTCACTCGTCACGATTTAAAGCCAGGTTACTCTTTATCCTTGCTCAAGTTTATCAAGCAAAAGGAGACAAACAGAATGCTTTTGAAACTTATCAGAAGGTTCTTCAAAAAAATCCACCTTACAACTTAGCTTTTCACGCTAAAATTAATCTTGCTCTAACTTATGACCAAAGTATTTCCACACGAAAAAAGATAGACTTGAATTCGACTCTTCTTAAAATGGCAAAAGACAAAAAAAACGAAGAGTACTTAGACGAAATCTACTATGCTTTAGCTATTTACGAATTTAAACTTAACAACGAACAAAAAGCTTTAGATTATCTGAAGCAATCTGCTCGAAAAAGTAGTAAAAATATTTACCAGAAAACGTTAACCTATTTAACTCTCGCTAATTATCTGTATGAAAGAAAAAAATACAGAGAAGCTCAAGCATATTATGATACGCTTATTACCATCATTCCAAAAGACTATCCAGATTTGGAAACCATCCAACAACGGCAGAAAATATTATCTAAACTCGTAAATTATCTCGTAACCATTGACCGTGAAGATTCTTTGCAACGAATAGCTCGAATGCCCGAACAAGAAAGGCTTGCCTTAATTGATAAGTTAATTCAGCAATATATTATCGATGAAGAGAGAAAAAAACAAGAAGAACGACAAAGGCTTTCTACACTTTTTCAGGATAATTCTCAAAATCTTACCAACGCTTCCTCTTCATGGTATTTTTACAATCCTCAAACAGTTAATTTCGGCAAAATAGAGTTTCGAAAGCGATGGGGGTCACGTCCACTTGAAGACTTATGGAGACTTTCCAACAAACAACCCACCTTGACCTTCGAAGATATTAGCCATCAAGCTGATACCATAGAAGAAGACACTAACAAAGCAAGTAAAAATCCGCGCGACAGACTCTTTTACCTCAAAGATCTACCTTTAACCCCTGAGAAGTTGAATCAGTCTAACCAACGTTTAGAAAATGCCCTTTTTCAGGTTGGATATATTTACAAAACTGAGCTACAAGAGTGTACACAAGCCATTCCATACCTTGAAAGGCACGTTAACGACTTCGTAGAATCTAGTAATCGACCAACGTCTTTATATGTACTTTATACCTGCTATCATGATAACCTGAAGGATAACAATAAAGCCAATTATTACAAAAATCTTCTTCTGAGCAACTATCCAGAAAGTGAATATGCCAGAATATTGCTCGACAGTAATTACTGGACAAAATTGAAAAACCAACAGAAAGTTTCTGAAATTTATTATGAAAACACTTATAATGCTTTTCAAAAAGGTCAATGTGATAAAGTTGTCTACATGGCTGATTCTGCTTTGAAATCATTTGTCGATCCTGTATTGCTATCCCGTTTTTCTTATTTACGTATCTTATGTATGGGAAAATTATATGGAAAAGATACCCTTATATCTTTGTTAAAAAAAGAAATTAAATCTTTTCAACAACCAATCAAAAAAGAAGCTGAGCAATTGCTAGCTTTTTACCAAAAAGAATCATCATCCTCTCAGTCTTTTAATCCAACTTCCGAAAATATTAATCCCCCTGCCCTATTTATGAAACCTAATGAAAATGACATACATATTTTCGTTTGCATTTTAGATGCCAAAAAATCTTCAAGCAACACCATTAAAGCTTTATTCTCAGACTTTAACAAACAAAATTATCCTGACCTCAACCTCTCTGTCGGCAACGTTATTTTGAATAATGAGCGTGTGATGTACAGCATAAGTCAGTTTAAAACCAAAATCGACGCCATGAAATACTATCAACACGTAACCTCTAATTCTGCCCTACTGAATCAACTTCTACCTGCCAATCCCATCATGTTTATCATCAGCGCACCCAATTATCCAATTTTTTATAAAAACAAGAACGAAAATGAATACCTAAAATTTTTCAAAGATCATTACTTTTCTCCATAAAATCATTTGTGTTATGGGAAGAAATCAAGCCGAAGAACAATCCATTCAAAACATTAACATTCTGTCGAACGGAACAATTGTGATAGGAGATATTAAAGTAGAAGGGGACATCCGTATTGATGGTAATGTCAATGGAAAAATTCATGTTAAGGGAAAAATCATCATCGGCTCAACTGCTCATATTGAAGGAGAAATTGTCTGCCATCATGCAGATATAGGCGGAGTGATAAAAGGAAAGTTACACGTTCATGAACTTATCATGCTAAGAAACACAGCCAGAATTTATGGTGACATACAAACTCAGAAAATCAGCATTGAACCCGGTGCTATTTTCAACGGTTCATGTATCATGAGCTCCGATACTCCTAGTTCGAAATCCCACTAGCATGAAAAAAAACGATGATCCATGGAAAAAATTTATTTATTTCTCATCCATTGGATTTGAAATGTTGGCTATCATGCTTGTTGCAGGAGCTATAGGATATTATATCGATGATTATTATGATCACGAAACAAAATGGGTAACTTTAATTGGCTTGTTACTTGGAATGTTCATTTCTTTTTATACGATTTTCAGGCAATTAAAGCAAGATTAAATCGATGCGATTGCTATTTTTATCAACGATTTTACTGGTTTTAGTGATAACAGTTCTCATTTACTTCATCATTGAAAAAAACATTATTGTTTTCCTAAGTTATTTTCTCATTACGGGTATTTATCTTTTGTCAATTTTCTTATTTGACCTTTGGCACAAAACTAAACAAAACATGGTAGTAGAATTGCTTGCTCTGACAGGAGGTAAATTTTTTATCACTATCGTGTATTTATTTATTTTGAAACTTACTTCAGAACCTACTATATTTACCGTTGCATATACACTTTTTTATTATGCACTTTTATTGCTACTTGAAACTCTTTACATCAAAAAAAAATTAAATTCATAATTACTTCCTTTTCTTACAAAATACTAATTTTGCTTTGATGAGTATTATGTTGTTTTAAAATTTATGAATAAAGCAGAAATTCAATCTATTAAACAACGCTTTGGAATTATCGGGAATTCTCCACTTTTAGATCATGCCATAGACATTGCAAGACAGGTTGCACCAACAGACTTGACTGTACTCATCACAGGAGAAAGTGGAACGGGTAAAGAATTTTTTCCAAAAATTATCCATCACTATAGTCACCGAAAGCATGGGCCGTTCATAGCTGTAAACTGTGGAGCCATTCCAGAAGGAACTATCGACAGCGAACTTTTCGGCCATGAGAAGGGGTCATTCACTGGCGCCTATGAGGCAAGAAAAGGCTATTTTGAAGTCGTCAATGGTGGGACTATTTTCCTTGACGAAGTTGGAGATTTGCCATTAGGAACTCAGGTTAGATTACTTCGCGTACTTGAAACTGGCGAATTCATTCGTGTTGGTTCGTCTAAAGTATTAAAAACTGATGTCCGTGTTGTTGCTGCCACCAACGTTAATCTTGTCGAGGCTATAAAACAAGGAAAATTTAGAGAAGATCTATTTTATAGATTAAATACCGTACCCATTCATATCCCCCCTCTTAGAGAGCGGCGAGGAGATATTGTGCTACTTTTTAACAAATTCGCACTTGATTTTGCCGAAAAATATCGCATTCCTCCTATCGAGCTTACCCAAGAAGCTACTCAATTACTAACCCAAGCATATTGGCATGGAAACGTTAGGCAACTTAAAAATGTAGCCGAGCAGATCTCTATCATCGAAAAAGAAAGAGTTATTACCCCCGAAATACTCAGAAAATACATACAGGATATTACTACAACTTCATTACCTGCTTTAAAAAAGGATAGCGACATGCTAGAACAATATACCACCGACCGCGAAATCGTCTTTAAATTCCTGGCTGACATGAAAAAAGATATCCAAGAACTCAAACGGGTAGTATCGCACATTATTGCTGTAACAGGCGTGAACCCAAGTCCAACTTTCAAACAAGTTGAACATTTTACAGATTTGACAAATACTACACCTGATATATCTTTTTCAATTGTTGACAATGCTTCAGAACATATAACTTCAATTAAAGATGTTCCCGCAGAAATCATCAAAGATGATGAACCTCTAAGTCTCGAAAAAAAAGAAATGGAAACCATCAAAAAAGCACTCGAGAAATATAAAGGTAAACGTAAACTTGCTGCAAAAGAACTTGGCATATCAGAAAGAACTTTATACCGAAAAATTAAGCAATACAACCTCAACATGTAATGATGCGTTATATATCTTTAATGTCTTTTATTTTTATTGCTATTTTTTCATCAGCATGCAAAGTAAAATTTACCTTTACAGGAGCATCCATTTCACCAGAACTATTAACTTTCTCTGTAACAAATTTTCAGAATAACGCTTCTCTTGTTAATCCCATTCTTGCTCAGATATTAACCGAAAAGCTTAGAAATAAAATCAGTTCTCAAACGAGACTAAAATTAGTCAATTCAGGAGGAGATATTCATTTTGAAGGTGAAATTGTTTCTTATTCACTTCAACCTGTGGCAATACAGTCAAATGAAACTGCTCAGCTGACGCAACTCACCATTACTATTTTTGTCCGATGTTATAACAAAAAAGATGAAACACAAAACTATGAAACACGTTTTTCTCGTTTTCAGCAATTTCCTTCTAATCAAAACTTTTCGTCCATCGAAAATGACCTCATCGATGCTATTACCGACGAACTGGTTGATGACATTTATCGCAAAACATTTGTAAATTGGTAAACCATGGATTGGGAAAAAATAATAGAAGAACATCCTTATTCATTTCATGGGTATTTTTTTCTTTTAAAAAAATGGAAAACTGAAAACCCACTTCAGTATGCCAAATTACTGAACCATCTTAGATTTAGAGCTCTGGATACAGTTAAATTATTCATACATCTTCAGTCAAACGAAATACCCGAACTCAAGAAAAAATCTTTTGAATCTAGTAACGAGAGTTCTAGCATTTATTTAAAACCTACACCTGCCATGAAACAAGAAGAACTTATTGATCGGTTTTTAATGCTTGAACCTACCATTACCATAGATAAAAATAAAACCACCAATGAAAATGGTGAACACGACTTATCCCTACCTAGCACAACTGAAAGATTAGACATCGTTAGTGAAACTCTAGCTCAGATCTATCTTCTCAAAGGCAGAAAAGATAAGGCTATTGCTATCTACGAAAAATTGATGTTGCTCAATCCGGAAAAAAGTAGTTATTTTGCAAGTCAAATTAAACAATTAAAATTGTAAGTATGTTTTCCTTTCTAATTGTCTTAATAGTAATTGCAAGTATACTTCTGGGATTTGTTGTTTTGATTCAAAACCCAAAAGGCGGAGGATTTGCTGCTGGTATTCAATCCACTCAATTTATGGGAGTTAGACAAGCAGCAGATTTTCTTGAAAAAGCTACGTGGACACTTGCTATTGCGATTTTATTTCTTAGTATGCTAACGCTAGCTTTCAAACCTCAAAAAGTTACCGAAGAGCATAGTCGAGTTAAAAAATATATTGAAGAAGCTAATATCCAACCCACTCATGTTCCTGAAGGAATTCAACCCATTCAACAACAAAACAATCAATGATCATTTTTTCCCCTTTTTATGACAACAAACGAAGGAAAATGATCACTATATCCACCCATAAAATTACCTCCAATGGCTGTCCTAAATGGATAACCTTTAAATGTTCCTTCCTTTTGCTTTAAGAATTCTTCATTGAAAACAAAAGCTTTAAAGTATTGCCATCCTTTTTCTGTGCATAATAGCCCTTTCGATACTATAATCTGATCGAAAAGGCTCCATTTGTCTCGATAAGCATGAGAACCTATTCCTTCGTATTTATAAAGAGCATAATACGGATTGTATAAAAAGGTCTGATGAGCCAATTCTTTTTTTCCTGCGGCTTTTAGTACGTTTAAAACACTTTGGTCTGTGGGATCATCGTTGAAATCGCCCATGATAAAAATTTTTGCCAAGCTATCCGTTTGCAATATGGAATCTACAATATGGCGAGTAAGAGCAGCTGCCGCAAGTCTGTAAGGACGACTTTTTTTCTCTCCTCCCCTCCTTGAGGGCCAGTGATTAACTATAAAAAACATGGTATCACCCAGAAGTATTCCTTTTACCAATAACTGATCTCTGGTTTTATATGAAGTGTCATTAGGGATAATCAATCGATAAGGTTTTGCAACTAGAGGTTTAAAAAAATCTTTTCGATATAACAAACCTACATCTACTCCGCGCGAATACCAACTATCAAATAAAATTGCATCATAATTACTTTTGGACAAAACAGTTTTTTTGCACAAGTCATTTAAAACATGTATGTTTTCTGCTTCGCATACACCCAGAATTGCCGGACCTCCTGGCAAATAGCTTTCACCAATTCGAGAAATGACTTCTGCCATGTTACGTAATTTCAACAAATATTTCTCTGTATTCCATTTTAAAGCTGAAGTGGGCAAATATTCTTCATCGTCAAAACGAGGATCATTAATGGTATCAAATAAATTTTCTAGATTGTAAAAACCGATAGTGACTACTTCATATTTCGCTTGTGATTTTCCGTAAATGAGATGAAAAATAAAGAAAATAACAAGAAAAAATCTCATGACTTTTTTGCAAATATGCTGTTTTTTGTTGAAACAAACATGATTAATATTTTAAAAAAAACGTGCATATTTGAAGCAAATTTAAAGTCATGGAAAATTTCATTTTCAAAGGTGTTGAGCCTGAGCGAGTTTGGTATTATTTTTACGAGATCTCAAAAATCCCCCGCCCTTCGAAAAAGGAAGATAAAATCATAGCTTATCTCGAGGAATTTGGTAAAAAACATGAACTTGAAACCATCAAAGATAAAGTTGGCAACATCGTCATACGCAAGCCAGCAACAGCAGGTTTTGAAAACAAACCCTGGGTATGTCTACAGTCACATGTAGATATGGTTTGTGAAAAAAATCCTGATTCCAATCATGATTTTGAGAAGGATCCTCTTCAATTAAAGATTGTGGACCAATGGGTGATGGCTACAGGAACAACCCTTGGAGCAGATAATGGCATTGGAGTGGCTATGAGTCTTGCCATATTGGAAGACAAAAGCTTACAACATGGGCCTATTGAATGCCTCTTTACAGTAGACGAAGAAACAGGTCTCACAGGTGCTTTTGCCCTCGATCCCTCTTTATTAAAAAGCAAAATACTTATCAACCTCGACAGCGAAGATGAAGGAGTCATTTTCATTGGATGTGCAGGGGGACGTGATACGACAGGCAAAACTAAGATCTCTTATACGTCTATTCCTGCTGGCTTAGCTGCTTTTGAAATCACCATAGGTGGTTTAAAAGGAGGACACAGCGGCGATGATATTAACAAAGGTAGAGCCAATGCCAATAAATTACTGGCACGTATTTTAGCTGCTATCAACGAATCGACAACCATGTACCTTTGTCATATCGATGGTGGAAATCTTCGTAATGCCATTCCTAGGGATGCCAAAGCTATTATTGCTTTTCCTCCAACTGAAAAAGAAAACATAGTATCCATCATCAATACTTACCAACATTATTTTGCCAACGAATACAAGGTTACTGACCCCGAAGTTAAAGTATCTTTATCTGAGGTGTCTTTACCTGATAAAGCATTAGAATCATCTTTGAAAGATACTATTATACGTCTACTTCTTGGTTTACCCCACGGAGTTCTTGCCTACTCTCAGGATATTCCAGACTTTGTAGAAACAAGTACCAATCTAGCTTCTATCAAAATTAAAGAAGATGAAATAGTCATTGCCACAAGTCAACGTAGTTCTCTTGAATCAGCTAAACTATTTGCCAACCAAATGGTTGCATCTGTTTTCGCTTTGGCTCAATTTTCGTACACCCACAGTGATGGTTATCCAGGTTGGAACCCTAATCCCAACAGTCCATTACTTAAAAAAGCTGTGGAAATTTACGAAGAACTTTACCAACAAAAAGCAAACGTTCGTGCTATCCATGCAGGACTTGAATGTGGCTTGTTTAGTGAAAAAATCCCTGGTATGGATATGATATCCATAGGGCCCACCATGCGAGGCGTTCATAGCCCTGAAGAAAAACTACTTATTCCCACCGTCGAACGCGTTTATAAATGGGTACAAGAAATTTTGAAAAGAATCTAACAACAGTTTAAAAATTATCTGATCATGTCTGACAGTCCTAAAAATCAGGATTTGTTGAAAAGTATTATCGCTCACGCAAAAGAGTATGGTTTTATTTTTCCTTCATCCGAAATTTACGATGGATTAAGTGCTATATACGATTATGGTCCTTACGGCATTGAGTTGAAAAACAACATACGCTCTTATTGGTGGAAAAGCATGGTGCAACTCCATGAAAACATTGTTGGATTGGATGCTGCTATATTCATGCATCCACAAGTTTGGAAAGCATCAGGACATGTCGACGCTTTTAACGATCCCATGATTGATAATAAGGACAGCAAGAAAAGATATCGTGCTGATGAACTTATTGAAGATTATATTCAAAAGCTACTCGATAAAGCTAATAAGGAAGTTGAAAAGGCAAGAAAAAAATTTGGGGACGATTTTAATGAAGAATGGTTTAAGCAAACCAATTCCAATTATTTGAAATATGTCTCACAAGCTCAAGATGTTCAGGAGAGACTGAATAAATTACTACATGCAAACGATCTTAAAGGCCTAAAATCACTCATTGATGAGCTTGAAATAGTTGATCCTATCAGTGGAAGTCGAAACTGGACTGAAGTAAGACAATTCAACCTCATGTTTGAAACTCTCATGGGTCCAACAGCTGATGAAGCTGATAAGGTCTATCTTAGACCAGAAACAGCTCAAGGTATATTTGTCAATTTTCTTAATGTTCAAAAAACTGCTCGAATGAAGATACCTTTTGGTATCGCTCAGGTTGGAAAAGCTTTTCGCAATGAAATTGTAGCTAGGCAGTTTATTTTTCGAATGCGTGAATTTGAACAAATGGAGATGCAATTCTTTGTTCGACCCGGTGAAGAACTTGAATGGTTCGAATATTGGAAGGAAGAACGCATGAAATGGCATCTTGCTATGGGTATTCCTGCAGAAAAATATCGTTGGCACGTTCACGAGAAACTTGCCCACTACGCCAATGCTGCAGTCGACATAGAATTTGAATTTCCGTTTGGTTTTAAGGAAATAGAGGGAATCCATAGTCGTACTAATTTCGATCTTAGCCAACATCAGTTATATTCTGGAAAAAAAATGACTTATTTTGATCCTGAAACGGGTGAATCATATATTCCTTACGTGATTGAAACTTCCATTGGTCTTGATAGAACTGTCTTGGCCATACTGAGCCATGCTTACTGCGAAGAAAATTTACCTGATGGTTCTGAAAGAACTGTTTTACGCATTCCCTCATTTCTTGCACCCATTAAAATAGCTATTCTGCCCCTTGTTAAGAAAGATGGTATGCCTGAATTTGCATACAAAATTTATCAGAATCTCAAGCATCATTTTATGTGTTTTTATGAAGAAAAAGATACCATCGGCCGTCGATATCGTCGTCAGGATGCTATCGGAACACCCTACTGTGTAACAATAGATAATCAAACCCTTGATGATTCCACCGTTACAATTCGAAACCGTGATACTATGGAACAAATACGCATCCATGCTGATCAACTCTTGAATTATTTCACAGAACATTTGAAACCTAAAACATGATATATTATGGAAAACATCGTTGAAAAAGTTCTTCAGACCATGGAACAAGCAGGTAAACCATTGACCTCGGGCCAGATTGCCGAGATGACTGGGTTAGATAAAAAAGCTGTAGAAAAAGCCATGCAAGAACTAAAAAAACAAAACAAAATCATATCTCCTAAACGTTGTTATTGGGAACCTCTTAAGAAATAACCGTTTTTCAATGAGAAAAACTGTA
This sequence comes from Bacteroidales bacterium, assembly GCA_026418905.1. Classification (NCBI taxonomy): domain Bacteria; kingdom Pseudomonadati; phylum Bacteroidota; class Bacteroidia; order Bacteroidales; species Bacteroidales bacterium. The sequence goes on from JAOAAK010000003.1 coordinate 188,838, forward strand.
TTCATTCCCTTTTTGGGAAGTATTTTATTTGCTTTTGGTCTTTGGTTAGGTTATACTTTACATCGAACTTCTTCGAACGAATCCAATACAAGTCAAATAGAACAAACGATTAAGCTGATTACTGAAAATTATGTCGATTCAGTCTCTGATAGCATATTAAAACAATATGCCATTGAAGGCATGCTTGAAAAGCTTGATCCTCACTCCAGTTACATCAGTGCAGAACAGTTTAAAAAGATTAATGAAGACATCGAGGGATCTTTTGAAGGTATTGGAATACAATTTCGTATTCAGGATGATACGATTTTTGTCATTGACGTAATTCCCAATGGTCCTAGTGAAAAAGCTGGTCTACGACGCGGAGACAGAATTATTGAGGTAGACGGAAAAAAAGTAGCAGGAATCAACATCACCAACGAACAGGTACTCAAAATGCTAAAAGGACCTAAAGGCACTCAAGTCCAAGTTAAAGTTTATCGTAAAAATCAAAGAAAAAATATAACATACACCATAACCCGAAACGTTATTCCACTTCACTCCGTAGATGCCTCTTTTATGCTCAATGCAACCACCGGATATATTAAATTAACAACCTTTAATGCCAATGCTGCTGAAGAAACAGAAAAAGCCATACAGATATTAAAAAAACAGGGTATGCAGCAACTTATTTTGGATCTACGAAATAACGGTGGTGGCTTACTTCACGTTGCAATTGAAATCGCAGATATGCTTTTACCAATAGGAAAAACTATTGTTTACACAAAAGGATTAAACCGAAAGGAAATCTTTGAGAAAAGTACAAACTATGACGTCTTTGCTCATGAAAAATTGGTTGTGCTCATCAATGAATTTTCAGCATCAGCTAGCGAAATAGTGGCAGGAGCCATACAAGACAATGACAGAGGATGGATAGTAGGAAGACGGTCATTCGGAAAAGGTTTGGTCCAAGAACAATTTAAACTCAAAGATGGCTCAGCTATTCGATTGACTGTGGCTCGATACTATACACCTTCAGGTAGATGCATTCAGCGACCATATAATCAAAATACGGAGGACTATTACCTTGACTTTTATAAGCAAATTTCTGCAGATGATTCTTTACTATTCAAATACAATACTTATCCACAGGATTCTACCCCTTATTTCACCGTCTCAGGTAGAAAAGTTTACGGTGGTGGAGGAATATACCCGGATTATGTTATACTACATGACTTTAATATCCAACCAGAACTTTTCGAAACCTTTTTTGACCAGGCTTTTTTCAGTCATTTATATACATTCATAGAAAATAACCGATCTACATTCCTTCGTTCTTATCCTAATGAAAAAGATTTTCTTCAACATTTCAACCCCAACGATCTATGGTTAAAGAATACATTTACTGATACTTCCTTTTATAAAAAACTACTACATCTAAACCCCAAAGAAAGAGAAGAAGTTGGCTTTTTTTTTAAAGCATATATGGCTAGAGAAATTTATGGTAATGAAAGTTTTTTCAAAGTCATTTCAACAATTGATCAAAGTATCCAAAAAGCACTGGAGATTTTGAAAAGAAACTAAATTTGTTGTCTTACTATTTGTTCTATGTAATCAAGTATTTCCGAAATGTTATTTTTTTTGAGACTCGAAACAGCTATGTGAGGGGGTAGATCGATTTCAAAGTGGTCGCGTAGCCATCGATCGTACGTTTCTATGTTTCTAACTAACTGATTGGATGAAATTTTGTCTTTTTTGGTGAAAACAATCATAAAAGGCAATTTTGCTTTTTGAAGCCATTGAATAATTATTCCATCTAAAGACTGCGGAGGTATCACAATATCTACGAGGTAAAAAACATGTGATAAATGCGAAGAATATGATAAATAGTCATAGATTATTTTTTCCCATTGAAATCTTGTTTTCTTGCTAACCTTTGCATAACCTAGTCCTGGTAAATCAACCCATAAACACTTGTTTTCCCATCGGTATACATTTAATGTTTGAGTTTTTCCGGGGGTAGAACTGACATATGCTAGCTTAGTACCAGCAAGGGCATTGATTAAAGAAGACTTTCCAACGTTTGATCTACCGGCAAAAGCAATTTCAGGGAGTCCTATCTGGGGAATATCTTTCCAAGAAAGGTAACTACCAATGAACTGTACTTTATTCATTGACTATTTTAGGACGCTTTTTATAATACGACTCAAGGTGACGATGTTTCTTGGAAGGATAAATATCGGGTATGGTAATGAGTATACCAATTTCTTCCACTGGACCAAACTCTGGATTCAAAGCTGAACCAAAAGTTTTCATGGTGGCTGAAAGATTCATATAAGCATTAATAAGCGGAGGAAATATCATTCCACGCTGCCGGACAAATCGATGAAGAATGGTATGATTTTCTTTATAACTAGCACCTTGTAAAATTGCTTCCATTTCCTCGGCAGGACTAAAAACAGGACGTGGCTCGATAGGATAGACCAACTTATCTGGATCAGGAAAATATTTGAAAAGAAAATACAGGATTAAATCTCTTGCTAACTGATCAAACTTCAGATACATGGTCATCTTACCAAAAAAATACTTCACATCTGGATTCTTGATGATCAATGATCCCAAGCCATCCCAAAGATTATCGAGCGAAAAAATACCTTTGCGTGGATCTTTAGACGGTTGATATTTAGGTTGAACAAAGCTTCGTCCTAACTCAATGGTTTTGGGCATGTAATATACTTGAAATATGCGAGAGAATCTAAAAATATGCGTTGTTGCAAGATGGTAATTTCCTCGTTCGTCGACAGGTACATTAGCAAGCTTTATAAAACGATAGCCTCCAACAATTTCTTCTTCTTCGGGATTCCAAACAATCAGTTGAGAATACAAATTTGGTCCCATATCAAATTCATCAATATCAACGGGTTTGCCAGTTCCACCACCAGCCTCTCTAAATGCTATTTCTCGGAGCCTTCCAACTTCGTGCATAAGAGCTGGACGCTGAGGTCCATTGAAAATATAAATTTCATTTTTACCAAAATTTGTATATCGAACAAAAATATCACGTGTTAATTCTTTTTTTAACTCTTCTCGAGGAACTGGCTCTGCTATTGGTTGATAATCAATTTGAATATTTGTGTTTTTCATAATTTTATTGCTTCAATTGATACACTATCTGTTTAACGTATGCTGCCCATTCTTTATCAGAACGAGATTCATCAAAAAATTCGGGATGAATGGGTTTTCCAAAGATGAGGGTAAAATGCTTTTCTTTCTGGCGAAACATCTCGTCTGGCAAATAGATCATTTCAATGTTAAATTTGATTCCTAAACGCTTTCTCCAGTTAGCTAATCGATAAAAACGATTGGAATTTCTACCAGTTATAAAAGTAGGTATAATTTTGCGATTGAATTTTCGGGCTTTTTGAATAAAAGTTTTTTTCCATTCAAGATCCACAATTTCCCCTTTTATTTTTCTCGAAGCAAGGCCAGAAGGAAAATACAAAATTTCCTTATCCGACTGAAAAACTTCTTCTAGTTTTCGAACATTTTCAATAGATTGACTACCAATTTTATTAATGGGTATAAAAAGAGGCTTCAGTTGGGGAAGATAAAGCAAAAAATCATTGACTGGGAATACAATATTGGGATGATACTTACCCACAACCATCATCAAAGCCAGACCATCCAAGCCTCCCATAGGATGATTTGCAGCTACAATGAAACGTTTATTGTGAGCAATATGTTCTTCTCCAATAACATCTAGTTGAATATGGAAATAATCCATGACAGCTCGAACAAAATCCAATCCAATAAGATCTTTGTTTTTCCACAGAAAATCGTTGACTTCATCAACATGCAAAATTTTTTCTAAGTATCTTAAAACAAATCCAGGTATAATTTTTAAAAGGCGGGGATTTCTATCGACTATCAATTGACGGACATCAATGGTCTTTTCCGTGATCAGGAGACTACCATTTTTAATAAGATTACTCATTCCTCTAGTGCTTACATGCAAAATTACACAATTAAACCACAATTTAATTAAAGTAACTTCTTGAAACTAATTGCAAGATCTGAGCAATGATAGTAATTTAGTGGCATTATTTACCACTTTTTGCCACTCTAAAATTACCTGAAAATCAGTGATTTATAAAAAAAAGATATTTTTTTTAAAAAAAGTTTTTAACATTGTGGCAAAAAGTGGATAATTTGTAAAAAAATTTATTTACTTTACAGTCGAAAATGAACAACAATATTTTAATTATTGGAGTACACGAAGCAAGACTGGACGAAAAGGGTCGTTTCAGTTTTCCTGCTGCTTTGAAAAAGCAGCTAGAACAGCATATTGCTCAAGGTTTTATCATTAAACGTAGTATTTTTTATCCATGTCTTGAACTTTATCTGATGCTTACTTGGGAAAAGGAAATGCAATTACTTTCAAAACTCAATCGTTTTGTTAAGAAAAACAATGATTTTATTCGTCTATTTTTGGCTGGATCTCGTCAGGTTATACTGGACGACAATGGTCGTCTGCTTATTCCTCGCGATCTGATTCAATATGCCCACTTGAATCGAGACATTGTATTGGCTAGTAGTTTGGACAGAATTGAAATCTGGAATAAAGACGAATATGAAAACTTCCTTTACCAAAAAAGCTCTGATTTTGGATCACTAAGCGAAGAAGTAATGGGCAACATCCAAAACATAGAATCATGATGATCAAACATCAACCTGTCTTGCTGACCCAAGTTCTTGACTATCTTGCCATCGATCCTGATGGTATTTACGTCGATGCAACCTTCGGAACAGGTGGCCATGCCTTTGAAATTTACAAACATTTGTCCCCAAAAGGAAAAGTTATTGCATTCGACAGAGATGCAGAAGTGATTGACCAATTTTCAAATGAACTTCCACAGAATTTGTTTTTATTTCATTCAACTTTTTCTTTTATTCAACACTTTCTACTTTATACAGACACAAACGAAATTGACGGATTGCTAGCCGACTTAGGCATCTCAAGTCACCAAGTAGATTCACCCCTAAGAGGATTTTCATACTTAAAAGATGGTCCTCTGGACATGCGAATGAATCCACGAAGTAAATTCAGCGCCTATGATGTTATTAATACTTACAGCTATCAAAAACTTACCGATATCTTCAGAAATTACGGCGAACTATCTAATGCTAATCAGGTAGCAGAACTTATTGTTAATGCTCGCACGGTAAAACCTATTCGCACAACCCTTGAATTGGTGGAGATATTAAAACCCGTGATGCCTCCCAAGTCATATTCCTTCTTATCGAAAGTTTTTCAAGCCATAAGGATAGAAGTCAATCAAGAGCTTGAAGAACTTCAATCTTTATTGGAACAAAGTAAAACATGGCTCAAAAAAGGTGGTAGGTTGGTCATCATCAGCTATCATTCTATTGAAGATAGGATGGTAAAAAAATTTTTTTTAGAAACAGAAACAACTCTTCAAACTATGGATACTGAATATTATCTCTATGGAAAGAAGAATCAAGCTACATGGAAAATACTTACGAAAAAACCCATTAGGCCATCCGAAAGTGAAATGCAATTAAATCCCAGAAGTAGAAGTGCAAAATTACGAGCAGCTGAAAAGATATGAAAAAAATTAAAAACTTTTTTAGCAGTTATCCTAAGAACCAAAAAGAAAAAGAACACCCTCCCTTAAGACGAAATATCAAATATTTTGTTAGTGGACGTTTTCTCGAATCCGAATCCATTCGAAAAAATTTACCTTTCATTCTATTCATAACTTTGCTTTTTGTTATATACATATACAATTCATATAAAGGTGATAAAAAAAGACTCGAGTTAGAAAACCGCAAGCGTCAAATTTTGCTATTAAAAAGTGAAAACATTGCTGCTAAAACTCTTTTAATCAGTTATACTAAATATGGTCAGGCACTTAAATCTGCTCAAGCTTACGATCTTAAGCCAACTGATCAACTTCCTTTTAAAATTTTCGTACCTGACACGAGTTTGCAAAAAAAATAACCATGAAAGAAAAAGCAACTCCTCGGAATGATCAACAAACTATTTTTAGTAAAGCCTTTTTGGTATGGCTAGGGGGAGTTGTATTATCTCTCTTGATTTTTTATTCGCTCATCAAGATCAAATTTTTCGAAAAACATACATACATTGAGAAAAGTAAATTGTTTTTCACAGTTCGAGAAGAAACCGTGCCAGCTATGAGAGGAAATATATATGCCTCCGATGGAACTTTGCTTGCTACTTCTTCTCCTCGCTACGACATTTACATAGATTTTAAAGCCATCGATTCTTCATTATGGAAAGATAGTATTTCCATCTTGTGCGACAGCCTCGCAAAGTTTTTCAAAAAAAGATACGATAGCAAAAAACTTTTTCAAGATTTATCAGTACAGAAAAAAAAAGGTAATCGATACTACAAACTGGCCGACAATGTTTCTTTTTACGAGATGAGGCGCCTAAGTCGTTTCCCCATTTTTAACAAAGGCAAGTTTAAAGGAGGTTTTATCGTTGAAAACAAGAGTTCCCGCGAGCTTATGTTTGGAGAACTTGCTAAAAGAACTATTGGATATAAGATCGATAAATATTATGTCGGCTTGGAAGGTGCCTTTGATGAAGTACTTCGAGGAATTGAGGGCAAGAGACTCATTAAACGAGTTGCTCCAAATACATGGTTGCCCCTTTCGGAAAATACCGAAATCAAACCCATTGACGGAAAAGATATCCTGACGACCATCGATATTAATTTACAGGAAATAACACATAACGCTTTATACAATCATTTAAAAAAACAAAAAGCTCATCACGGTTGTGCAGTAGTCATGGAAGTTAAAACCGGGGAAATCAAAGCCATAGTTAATCTTACTAGAATGCCCGACAGCTCATATGCAGAAACATATAACTATGCTATTGGTGAGGGCTATGAACCTGGATCTACATTTAAACTCATATCCCTGATGGTAGCTCTTGATGATCAAAAAATTAAGCCAGAAGATATTCTTCCAACTGGAAATGGGCAAATTGTATTTCGTGATAAAAAGGGAAACATCGTTTCAATTCTAAAAGATGCTCACGAAGGTGGATATGGAAATATTACCATCAAACAAGCTTTTGAGCTTTCTTCCAACGTAGGAATTGCCATGGCTATAATGAAAGCTTATGGAAAAAATCCCTCTGAATTCGTCGAGAAAATAGCTAAAAAATATGATTTGCTTTCCCCGCTGAATCTTGAAATCTTGGGCGAAGCAAAACCTTATATGGTCGAACCGGGTAAAAGTGGATGGTCCAACCTCATAAGTCTTCCATGGCTTTCTATTGGATATGGAGTGAAATTAAGCCCCATACATCTGCTCACATTTTACAATGCCATAGCCAACGATGGTGTAATGGTAAAACCACGATTCGTAAAAGCTTTTCTCTCGCGCGAAGATACCATTAAAAAATTTCAACCTGTGATACTAAAATCACCCCTTTGCAAACCTGCCACAGTTGAAATACTAAGGAGTTTTATGGAAGGGGTAGTCGAACAAGGAACTGCTCAGGTACTAAAAAAAGCCACGTTTAAAATTGCCGGTAAAACTGCTACAGCTCAAATTTCAAGAGGTGGAAAGTACAAAGAAGCTGGTAGTGCTGAGTATTATGCAAGTTTTGTAGGATATTTCCCTGCTGACACTCCAATTTATTCTTGTATTGTCGTAGTAAATCGTCCATCTGCCGGAGAATATTATGGAGGAACGGTTGCAGCCCCCGTTTTTCTCGAAATTGCTGACAAGATCTACACATACATGAATCAGCTTATGGTGAAAAAAACAACCGTCACTTCAATGCCGAAAGTGAGCGCCATTACATCCTACAAAAAACTCAGTCATCTTTTTTCTATGTTAGGATGGCAAATTTCCTATCCTATTCCTCAAGATATTTACGATTACGTAAACGTAAATTCTAAAACTCTCGAAACCATACTTCCCACTCAATCCATTCGTAAAAAAATTCTTCCATCTCTCATTGGTTTAAAAGCACAGGATGCTATAGATGTACTTGAAAAACTCAACTGTACCCCTGTGATAGAAGGTAAAGGCGAAGTGGTGGAACAATTTCCTTTCGCAGGAACAACAGTTTACAAAAACATGAAAGTCACTTTAAAACTTAAATGACATGAAAACACTCAAAGAACTCTTTAAAGATTTACCCGTCAAGATTCCTGAAGAGAATCTCACAGTTCATCATATTACTTCAGACAGTAGAAACGTACAACCTGGAGATATCTTTTTTGCCATACCCGGAAGTAATGTTGACGGACATCAATTTATCTCACAAGCTATTGAAAAAGGAGCTCAAGTGATCGTTTGCAAACATTTACCTGAAGAAAGATCTCAAGCTATTTTCGTCCAAGTAGATGATCCTGCCTTTTATTACGGAGAAGTGTGTGCAAGATATTTTGACCACCCATCGAAATCCATGAAAGTCGTAGGTGTAACAGGAACAAACGGTAAAACTTCAACGGTAACTTTTTTATACCAATTGATGCAAAATATGGGATACCGATCTGGACTTATTTCTACCATCCATTATTTCGATGGAATAAAATATTTACCTGCATCACATACAACACCCGATGCATACGTGCTGCAAGCTTTATTACATGAAATGGTTAAAAATGATTGTCGTTTTGTATTTATGGAAGTAAGCTCACATGCTGCTCATCAGAAACGAATCCAAGGCATATACTTTGCTGGCGGTGTATTTACCAATATAACGCACGATCATCTGGATTATCATGGAACTTTTGCCAATTATCTGCGAGCAAAGCAAAGTTTTTTTGATAATCTTCCTCCAGATGCTTTTGCTCTTTATAACTCCGACGATCGAAATGGTTTAATCATCACTCAAAACACTAAAGCAAAGAAATTCTCCTACGGTATCAATTCGTTTGCAGACTTCAAAGCAGAAATCCTTGAAAAAAGTATGGAAGGAAGTTTACTCTCCATCCAAGGAAAACAAGTATGGGTTCAAGTACCTGGAAAATATAATGCTTATAACATACTGGCCACATATGGAGTGGGAACTCTTCTTGGATTAGATGAAAACGACATTCTGATTTCTCTCAGTCAAATTCAAGCGCCTAAAGGGAGGTTTGAAGTTCAAAAATCTGCGGACGGTGTTTATGCTATTGTGGATTACGCCCACACACCTGATGCATTAGAAAAACTACTTACAACGATCAAAGAATTGAACATTTCTGGAGAACTATGGGTGGTTGGAGGAGCTGGCGGAAACAGAGACAAAACGAAACGACCCATCATGGGAGAAATCATGGCTAGCTACGCCGACAAAGTTATCTTAACTAGCGATAATCCTCGTTTTGAAAATCCTGAAAGAATTATCCAAGACATGTTTGAAGGTGTCAGTTCAGACAATAGAAAAAAAATTTTCCAGATGATTGACCGGAGACAAGCTATAGAATTTGCTTGCCGAATGGCAAAACCCAACGATGTAATTCTGATCGTCGGAAAAGGTCACGAGCCTTACCAGGAAATCCAAGGAATAAAGTATCCTTTCAACGATTATGAAATTATAGCAGAAAATTTAAGCAAAAGAACATAGGTATGTTTTATTATGTTTTCGAATTTCTTGACAAAACTTACGATATACCTGGTACTGGCGTATTTCAGTACATCTCGTTCAGAGCTGCTATGTCTGCCATTACCTCCTTACTTATTGCATTACTCATAGGAAAAAGAATTATTAAATGGCTCAAAAAGCATCAGATTGGCGAAGAAATAAGAAACCTAGGGTTAAATGGAGAGGAACAAAAAAGGAATACTCCTACCATGGGTGGTATTATCATTATCATTTCCACCATTGTTCCCACCTTATTGTTTTCAAAACTCGATAATATTTATGTGATTATTATGACAGTTGCCACAGTATGGTTAGGCATGATTGGCTTTATAGATGACTATATCAAAATATTTAGAAAAAATAAAAAAGGACTCAAACCTCTTTTTAAAATATTTGGCCAAATCGCTATTGGATTATTCGTAGGCCTAATGATGTACTTTCATCCTCAAATTGTTATTCGAGAAAAATATAGCAGTCAGGAAATTGCCATTCAATATCAGAAAAAATGCCTAAAGGAAGCTTCGGATTTCTACAAAGAAGAAAGCAGATCTTTGAAAACAACCATTCCTTTTTTGAAAAACAATGAGTTCAACTATGGTGTCCTTACCTCGTGGATGGGAAAATTTCAGAAATACTTTGAGTGGTTGGTATTTGCCATAATAGTTACGTTTATCATTGTTGCCGTGTCAAATGGTGCTAATCTGACTGATGGTCTCGATGGGCTGGCAGCAGGTACCTCTTCAGTAATAGGATTAGTTTTAGGGCTTTTTGCTTGGGTATCGGGTAATTTCATTATGGCTAATTATCTTAACATTATGTACATTCCAGGATCTGGCGAACTGACCATCTTTATTGCAGCATTTGTGGGTGCTCTTATTGGTTTCCTTTGGTACAACTCCTATCCAGCTCAAGTCTTTATGGGAGATACGGGAAGTTTAACTATAGGTGGTATTATAGCAACGTTCGCAGTACTGATTCGTAAAGAGCTGCTTATTCCTATCCTTTGTGGCATTTTCCTTATCGAATCTCTCTCGGTTATGATTCAAGTGTCTGTTTTTAAGTATCGAAAAAAACGTTATGGATACGATTATGCATCTTCACATCGTGTTTTTCTAATGACACCTCTTCATCATCACTATCAGAAAAAAGGGTTTCACGAAGTAAAAATTGTTAATCGGTTTGTGATTGTTTCCATCATTTTAGGCATTTTAACCATTGTTACATTAAAACTTCGATAAACATGAACATCCCGTCAAAAACATGGTCACATCAAAATTCAGCACATAGTTTGGCTAGCATTATTAACGAAATTCTCGAACACAGCAGAAAGGAATTTTTAAAACTTAATTTCTCTCCTCTTTCATTTACAGAACATCGAATAGAATATGTGGTAAAAATTAAAAATGTATCCTACATCAATGATAGCCTGGCTACCAATGTACATGCTACATGGTATGCCCTGGAATCTTTACCACCTGGTATCATCTGGATTGCTGGTGGTGTCAATATTCGGCAAAACTACGACATCCTTGTTCAACCCATTAGAAAAAAGGTAAAGACCATCATTTTGCTCGGAAAAAACAATCATCTTCTGAAAGATGCAATTAAGGATATCTCAATAACTACTTATGAAACCTCTGAAATGAAAGAAGCAGTCTTGTTGGCTTATAAGTTGGCTTCACCTGGAGAAATAGTATTGCTTTCTCCTGCTTGCCCAAGTTTCGATTTATTTAAAAATTACAAGGAAAGAGGTACTTTATTTAAGAAAATTGTACTTGAACTATGAGAGGATGGCCTGGCTTTTTGAAAGGTGACCGTGTTTTGTGGATAATCAGTATCTTGTTATCCCTTATTTCTATTTTAGCTGTTTATAGTTCTACCGGAACTTTAGCTTTCAAATACAAAGGTGGTAATACTGAATATTTTGTAATAAAACATGTCCTCATTCTTCTCAGTGGCTTTATTATTATGTATGTTGTTCACAACATTCCTTATAGTTTTTTCTCACGCATAAGCAACCTGCTATTTTATACCTCCATCGTCCTTCTTGTTATAACAATTTTTAGAGGTACTTCTTATAATGAAGCCTTACGATGGCTTACCATTCCTGGAATAAATATCAGTTTTCAAGCTTCAGATGTAGCCAAATTTTCACTCATCGTATATCTTGCAAAAAATCTTGCTGTGTATGAAAATCAGATTACAAATTATCAATTTTTCTTAAAAAAGTTTATTCTTCCTGTCGTTGTTGTTTCATTGCTCATTTTGCCTAGTAATTTTTCCACAGCTGCTCTCATCCTTGTAGTGTGTATGTTAGTTATTTTCACATCTACCATACCGCTCAAAAACTTTTTTTATACGTCAGGTCTGCTTCTTGCAACTCTTTTAATAGCTATCCTTATTCTATATGCTTTGCCTAATAAAGGTCGTGTAGAAACTTGGAAAAGCAGAATTGAATCGTTCGTTAAGTACAAAGATGACCTTGAGAAAAACTACCAGTCCTTACAGGCTAAAATAGCTATTGCCTCTGGGGGCATGTTTGGAAAAATGCCTGGTAATTCTTCTCAGAAAAGCTTTCTTCCTAATCCTTTTTCTGACTTCATCTACGCATTCATTGCAGAAGAATATGGCATTTGGGGACCTATGATTATTCTTGTTCTTTATCTTATTTTGCTATACAGAACTATCGTAATTGCTAGAAAAAATGAAGGACGTTTTGGAATTTATATGTCATTGGGTATAGGTTTCATGTTGTTCCTTCAAGCTATGATTAACATGGGAGTCTCGGTAGGAATTTTCCCTGTGACTGGACAACCTTTACCCCTTGTCAGTATGGGTGGAACGTCTATTTGGTTCACCTGTCTTTCTCTTGGAATTATCCTTAACATTAGTCAACAAAATCAACAAGAACAACAAAATGAAGAACATTATGAAATCCCATCATCGCAAAACTAAGCTTCTTTTTTCTGCAGGAGGCACTGGTGGACATATTTTCCCAGCTCTTGCCGTTGCTAAGTATATCAAAAATCATTTTCCTGAAACAGAGATACTTTTTGTTGGCTCTAAAGAACGAAAAGAGATGGAAATCGTTCCCCATCATGGTTTTCCAATTGTGGGTTTAAGCCTTCGAAGCGGTCTAAAAAGAAATCTATCCTTACACAACTTTAAAGTTCTCCGACAAACTTTTCAGAGCTTGAGAGAAATGAAAAAAATTCTTAAAGAATATAAACCTGATATTGTGGTGGGTTTTGGTGGCTACATCACAGGGCCTGTACTCAAAAAAGCTATCTGTTTTAATATACCAGTTGTTATTCAAGAGCAAAATGCCATACCTGGTTTAACAAACAGGCTTCTTGCACATAAAGCCAACTTTATTTTCACCGGTTTTGATGGGATGGATAAATATTTCGATGCAAGCAAAATCATACATACAGGAAATCCAGTTAGGGAAGATATCATCAATAACGTATACTCCAGAGAAGAAGCCATTCGTCAACTTGGACTTAATCATGAATTACCAGTTCTTCTCGTTCTTGGTGGTACTTTAGGTTCAAGAAGTATCAATCATGCCATGTTACAGATTCTTTGCGAACTCAATAGAAAGAATATTCAGGTTATATGGCAAACTGGTAAACATTATTATGTGAGTGCTAGAAATTTCGTCATTTCTCGTGAATTGAAAGGATGTATCGTAGAAGAGTTCATCGAAGATATGCCACGAGCCTATGCAGCAGCAGATATTATCATTGCTAGAGCTGGCGCCTTAACATTAGCTGAACTGCAAGTGGTGGGGAAACCTTCGATTGTAATTCCTTCCCCTCACGTTACCAATGATCACCAAACTAAAAATGCACGTAAACTCTATCAACGAAATGCTATCATTCTTCTCCATGATAGCGAAATAAATAACAAACTATTACCAACCATTGAAGAACTTCTCAACAATGCTGAACTGAGGCAAAGACTTGCAAGCGAACTTAAAAAAATGGCCAATCCCGATGCAACAAATAAAATTGCACATCTCATCATGGAAATCGCTGAACTAAAAAAAATAAGTAAGCATGAGTAAAACGTATTACTTACTTGGAATTGGCGGTATAGGTATGAGTGCTATTGCTGAATTTTTGCTGCTTGAGGGACATGAGGTTTATGGCTTCGACGCTGCATGCACCCCTTTGACTGAAAAACTTCAGCAAATGGGTGCAAAAATACACTATGAACCAGATCCAGAATCCATCCCTCAAAATATTGACGTGGTCATCTTTACTCCTGCTATTCCTGACGATTTTGAAGAGTGGACTACAATAAAAAAATTACAAATTCCCATTTTAAAACGTATTGACTTCATTGGCCAGCTTGTAGCCGATATACCAGTTATTGCAGTAGCTGGTACTCACGGAAAAACAACCGTTTCTGCCCTCATAGCACATACATTAAAACAAGTTCGCATACCCCAACTTAGTTTCATCGGAGGTATAGTCAAAAAATATGACACCAACCTGTTCTACGACAAAATGCCACAATGGGCTGTCGTTGAAGCTGATGAGTATGATCGTTCTTTCCTTAAATTATCCCCACGCCATGCTATCATCAATGCCATTGAAGCAGATCACTTAGATGTTTACGAAAATGAAGAAAAACTTTTTTCAGCTTTTTCTACATTCATTAACAAAACTCATCCGCAAGGGGAAGTATGTATCTCACATGATGTACGCTTAAACAAGCTAGACGTATCTCGATCATTTTGCACATATGGCATAGAACAAGGACATGTTCAAGCTAGAAACATCTCCATAAATAATGGTAAAACAGAATTTGACGTCTACATGAATGAACAACCTTTTATAAAAAGCATTCAATTACCATTTCCTGGCACCTACCAAATAAAAAATGCCCTTGCAGCTACTATTATGTTATCAAAAATTGGGCTTTCTGCTTCACAAATCAAAAATGGTATAGAAACATTTCCGGGTATCAAGCGACGTTTCGATATAATTATAGAAACCGAACATGTAGTTTACATCGACGACTACGCACACCATCCAACAGAAATCAAATCATTGATCGAAGCTATTCGTACATCATATCCTAGAAAATATATAAAAGGTATTTTTCAACCTCATCTCTACTCCAGAACGAGAGATCTGGCACAAGATTTTGCTGCCGTACTAGATTTGATTGACGAACCTCTTATCACAGATATTTACCCAGCACGAGAAAAACCAATACCCGGTATCGACCATGAATTTTTGCTTTCTCTTATGAAAAACCCACTTAAACGCTATGTCCCTTACGGTTCTATCCCTCAAGAAGCAAGAAATATCTCAGGAATTTTGCTTACTATAGGAGCTGGCAATGTGGATTTGCTCATCCCTGATATTGTAAAAAAAATCATTGAAAAATGAGGAAGAAAAAACTATTTTTAATGATAGCTCTCATTCTTGCTATTTTATCAGGATGGCTCATGTGGTTTGTTAATCAAACCTACTCCAATGAATATATTCAAAACATTCACGTCAGTATTCAAAATCCTTCTCAAAAAATCACGTATCAGGAGGAAGACATTCTTAGCATTCTCACCCAGAAACACGGCAATCTACTTACGAGAAAAATTAAAGAAATCAATACCATGGATTTATTGTCAACATTAAGTAAACATCCATGGTTTAAAAACATTAAAATTTACCTTAAAAACCAAACATTATACATCGAACTAGGCATTAGAAATCCAATAGCAAGGCTATTCGATAGTCAGGGAAGATTTTATTTTCTAGACGATGAAGGTTACGTATTACCTAGTCCCGACAAACCTGTCTTTAAAACACTTGTTGTTAATGGTAAAAACATACCATCTTACATTCCTGGTCTAAAATTAAGTTTGATCGATCATATTCCTTACGACAGCTTGCAAAAACTTAGTGTTTTATCTAAATTATACACGCTTACATATCATATCGAAAATGACACTCTCATGCGTGAACTCATTTCACAAGTGTACATCAAAAGTCCGAATCAATTTGAACTCATCACTTTTATAACCCAACAACCTTTGATGTTAGGGGATATCGATGATCTGAAAACAAAGTTTACCAACATTCGCTACTTTTTCAAATATGGTATTCCCCAAATTGACATAGAGAAATATGCAAGTTTTCATTTTCAATATATAAACCAAGTCGTTGGAATTAGAAAATAATAGTCATATGAAAAATAAAAATGATTTTTTAGTAGGGCTTGATATCGGAACAACCAAAATCGCTGTCATAGTTGGTCAATTAAATGATTTCAAAAAGCTCAACGTATTAGGGCATGCCGTCGTAGAATCGCCCGGAGTAAAGAGAGGAGTCATACACAACATTGATAAGACCGTTGAAGCTATTAGGACAGCAGTTGAGATAGCAGAACGACAAAGCAGAACAGAAATCCATCAAGTCAATGTTGGTATAGCTGGCCAACATATTCGTAGTTTACATCAGATTCAAAGTGTCATAAGGAATAATCCAGAAGAAGAAATTTCACAACAAGAAATCAATGATCTGATTAAAAACATGTATAGACTCAACCTCAATCCGGGTGAAGAAATTATTCATGTCATTCCTGAAGAATATATAGTAAACGGCGAACATGATATCAAAGATCCAGTAGGTATGATCGGTTCATCGATGGACGTAAAATTTCATATCATTACTGGTTCCATGTCTGCCATTGCTAACATTCAGAAATCTGTCAATAAAGCCGGACTTCACATCAACGATCTGATTCTAGAACCATTGGCTAGCAGTTATGCAGTCTTGAGTGAAGAAGAGAAAGAAGCTGGTGTTGCATTGATCGACATTGGTGGAGGCACTACAGATCTAGCCATATTTGTAGATGGTATTCTCGTCCATTCTGCAGTGATTCCCTTCGGTGGTGATATTATCACTGAAGATATCAAGGTGGGACTTTCTATTTTGCGAAATCACGCTGAAGCACTTAAAATAAAATTCGGAAATGCACTTCCAGACGAAGTAAAAGATGATGTCTACATTTCCATACCTGGATTAAAAGGAAGATCTCCTAAAGAAATATCCATGAAAAACCTTTCACTAATAATTCATGCAAGAACTGAAGAAATTCTAGAATTTATATATAACGAAATCAAAAATGCTGGTTTTCATAGGAAACTCATCGCAGGTATTGTTTTAACAGGAGGTGGATCTCAGTTGAAAAATATTGCTCAATTGTGTCAATTCGTTACCGGAATGGAAACTCGCATAGGTTACCCTACCGAACATTTGGGTAATTCCGTATCTAAAGAGCTACATCAGCCCATGTATTCTACATCCATAGGACTTATCCTGCATGAAGTTTATATGGAAGAAAATGTTTCCGTCAATGAGAACACTCCCAATCAAGGCGGTCGTGAAGTAAAAGGATTTTTCAGAAAACTCATTCAAAAAAGTTCAAAATTTTTTGAAGATGACATTGAATAATTAAAAATGAAAAATATGGAAAATATGTTGACGAATATTCAGATTGTAGATGAAGATGCAACCAACCCCATTATTAAAGTAATGGGCGTGGGAGGAGGTGGTAGTAATGCCGTTAATCACATGTTCAAACAAGGAATCTATGGAGTTGAATTTGTCGTGGTAAATACTGATAATCAAGCTTTAAGTATTAGCCCTGTACCCATTAAAATCCAAATTGGCAAAAAACTCACACGTGGTAGGGGAGCAGGAAATGACCCCATGAAAGGTCGCGAAGCAGCCATGGAAAACTTGGACGAAATTCGGGCCGTGCTCGAACGAAACACGCAAATGCTTTTTATTGCTGCAGGTATGGGTGGTGGAACCGGCACAGGCGCTGCTCCTGTTATTGCAAAACTTGCACAAGAAATGGGAATACTTACGGTTGGGATCGTAACTCGTCCATTTTCGTTTGAAGGCAAACTAAGAAAAAAACACGCCGAAGAAGGCATTGAAGAACTGAAAAAACATTGCGACTCGTTAATTATCATCAGCAACGATAAAATTAGAGATCATTTTGGTAATCTTAAGTTTTCAGAAGCCTTTGCAAATGCCGATAATATTCTCACTATAGCTGCCAAAGGCATAGCAGAAATTATTACCGTACCAGGCTACGTTAACGTGGACTTTGAAGATGTTAAAACCGTCATGAAAGGAAGTGGCATGGCTATTATGGGAACCGGTATCGCAGAAGGCCAAAATAGAGCTCAAAAAGCTGTAGAAGCTGCAATTCACTCACCACTTCTGGACGACATCGATTTACAAGGAGCTCAAAAGATTCTTCTCTATATCTCGACCAGTGAAGAAGAGCTTACCATGGACGAAATTAAAGACATTACAGACTATATTCAGTACGCAACAGGCAATATTGCCGACATCATTTGGGGTAACGGTTATGACTCCTCTCTTGGCAAAGCTCTATCAGTAACCATCATAGCTACCCAATTTCAACATGAACAGCTGTATTCCTCTGCATCTTCTCAAATTATATCTCTTAACGAAAGGAATAATTTAGAGCAAACTGAACAAGAACCATTTGTCATAACCACTAAAAATCAACAATCGACTCATTCAGAAAGTGAAAATCTAAATTCAACCTCACATACCTCCAACAAAACCTCAATCGATGTTACCTTACCCCCTGCTCCATTATCTAATACTCCAATTCAGAATCAAACCAAAGAGGAAGAAAAACTACTCAAGGAAAAAACCATAGAAAAAAGATTGAAAAATTTCAATTCACCACTTCTTAAAAATATAAACATATCTGAGCTTGAAGATGTTCCTGCATATCTGAGAAAAGGTATCACTCTTAACAAAGAAATACCTTCGGATATGGTATCCATAAGTAGTTTCACTCTAAACATAGACGAAAACAAGAACATAACTCTCAAAGAAAATAATTCTTTCCTACACAACAACGTCGACTAGGTAATTCTTTAGTTTTTAATAATTTTAAAAACTTCTATGGCGGAGGTGGGTAATTTTTTTATTTTCAAAACATAGACACCTTTACTCAGGCCTGCCAGAGAAAGCTCAACTTTATCCTCTGAAAAACTTCGATAAATCAATTTTCCATCAATTGACTGAAGTTCGACTTCAGATTGTTCAGCTATGACAAATAACTTATCTTTAACAGGATTAGGGTATACCTGAACACGCCTAAGACTTTGATCGTTTCGCTGAGACAAGATGGTGGTAAAATTATTCACTATAGGCAAACGGATGTAGGATGGGTAATCAGGTGAAAATCGATATGTTATTTGTGCTGGCAAAGCGTGGTAACGTATTCCTTGAAACACATAACCTGATGTATCACCAGGTTTCCAAAGAAAAAATTCTCCCGAATTAAGGGGAATGTGTGGATTGGACTGATATCTAGGATAATTACTGCTACTGAGCAATATTTTGATTTTGTGATTTCTCCCAAAAATATGTCCCATCGGGAGAAGTCTAAATTTTAAGTAATAATAAGTATCTTGCAGGGCATTGGAAAAAACTGCTTGATCCGGATCACCATGATCTACTATTGCCTGAGCATAATCCCTTGCTCTAACGTTAACAGTTCCTTCTGTAACAAACATCTCTCTACCATCTGGATAAACATCAATAATTCGCATCATGACATCGAAATTAATATAGGATGAAACTCCATGATAACCTTTAACATAGACTGCAGCCTCAGGAAAACCTACGACCACCAAGGTATCAAGCAATGGAGATGTTTCAAAAGCTAGAACATCGTTTCGATTCATGGTATAAGGAGCATATTGTGGATTTGCTAGATTGATGGAGCCTTGAGATTTTTTTCCGCCTCCTGGCACTTCTGGAATCATGTTATTTCCACCTACGGTAATTACAGGATCATGAGGATTGCTATTATAACTCAACACACCCTCCTCTGCGAAAGGAGGTAATGTCGATATATATCGATTACCATGTAAATATAAATACATAAAACTAACACCCTGCTTTAAAGGAAAGGAATCAACTCCAACCCAATAATTTCCGACTTTTTGATTATATGGATCATTATCTGGTCCCGTAATATATAAACGCACTGGAGGTAATGAATCAAAACGTGTAGGATTGAACGGAACAATAGAATGATCGAACTGAAAAATAGGATTTTCAAGCTGATTTATAGGAACATATGTCTCAATGATATTACTTCCTAACTTCAATTCACAAGGAATATTCGGCAAAGCTTCCTTACCTCCAAGAAAATTCAAAAAGCGATAATACGGCGTATAATAATTTCTTGATGGTATTCTGATCAGGATACCTCCAAGATCTTGCCATCGAGTCGATGCTGGAATAAAGAAATAAGGTTCACCCCCCAAGTGTGTGCGAAACCACCCCAAAAGCTCAGAACTATAAATCCGATCCAATGGCAGTTGTCCTTGCTCAAATTCATCGAAACTTACTTTGAGCAAATAAGTTACGTTTTCAGGATAGGTAATATCACCAGTTTTTCTAGTAGTAATGGTCTGATGAGCCCATGGACCAATAACAAGAACATGCTTTAAATGAGGATAAGTAGCCCTTATACGGTTAAACGTTTCTATTTGCCCATCTATAAAAATATCCCACCATCCTGTCAGGTGGTAAACAGGTACATTCATATTATAATAACGACTAATAGTACCAGAAGAGTCACTTTCTCCATTATTATTAATTGGTGCCTTTGAAATATCCAAGTCTTTTGCGAGAAAACTTGTTGGATATGATCCTGAAAACATAAATCCGTTTTTTTTCTCCAACATAAAAGAAAGCAAACTGTCAGTTAATTCTTGGAAATTCTGATAACCATAATCCTTTGGTGTATGAATAGTATTACTATAAGAAGTATCAAGATCATTCATGCTTTCATCTAGGACCGACAATTGACCACGAAGCCAACCATCCACTAAAGAATATCTAAACACTCCATTATTAAACAAAGTCGTATTAAAATGTTCACCCGTTGCAACAAGGGGCATCAGACAAGATAATGGGTTTTGTTGAGTAAATGGAATAGATGCAGCCGCCTGAAACTGTGAATTACCCAAAGCCGATGCACCAAACATTCCGATCTTCCCATTGCTGATTAGAAAAGATTCTTTAAGACCATCGTTGTTTATATCATATTCTCTTTTAAGGCTATCTCGAATGTAAAACAACACATCACGACCATCAGTATGATGCAAGGTATTGGATGGATCAGAAATTGGATATGGATCCATGGGTAAAGTTAGCTGAGGATGGTAAGAATATTTCTCCCATCCATCGCTATACATAGGAAAATACATACCCTCACTTGCATACCTTCCTCGCATATCTTGATAAATAAAAGCATAGCCAAAGATGGAAAAAATGCTTCCCATCACCTTGTCGGAAGATTTATCATATGGCGTTCGACTTAAAATGACAGGAAGCTGAAAAGATGAAATTTCAGTTACCGTATCATAAACAACGTACTGGGTTCCTCTTGCAATCAGCTCGATCATGTAGCTCTGTCCATTTATATCTACAGGTACCAAAACACAATCTTGCAATATGGGCAAATAGATATCTGTTGACAACAAAATTCCATCCTTCGTAGGTATCTGTATGGTTCTAATTTCGCGCATCTCATCAGTATTATCGAGTTGACCATTCAGGCAAACTTGAGCTTTCAGACCAAGCCACACAACAACAAACAGGAAAAATAATGTTGTTTTTTTCATTTTTTTTAAAATTACAACTATCTCGAATTATGATATGACTTTGTTACACATGAATTTTTTTCTACCATGCTATTTTTAACAAAAAAATGACTCATTATAAATTAATCCAGGACATTTATAAAATGATCGATTGTTCTTCGGTAAAATTATCAGTCATTTTCCTACCATAAAACACATTATTTTCTCAAACATTAACCTATGAGAAAACCCTTAGTTAGCTTTATATATCTTCAAATTAGAATGTAGATTTTTCCCGTGAAAAATTAGATAAAATCATCAAATAAAATTATCTAATTTCACTGTTACTGTTGCGACGATCAATATCTAATTTTATTCTATTCAAACGAAGTTTATGAAGATATCCATAATATTCTTAATTTTCGTAATACTTCCTTTGAATGGAATCGAAAAAAATTTCCTGAAAAAATTTTCATTAAAAGAGCCTTACTTTATTGAGAATAAGGGGCAATGGGATGAAAACGTCCTTTATCTATGCCGGACAAAAGAAATGGATGTTTGGATAACCAAGGATGGAATGGTTCTAACGTTTATAGAAGCTCGAAACAACCAGGCCATAATAAGAAAAAATTCACTTTCTTTTCAAAAACCATCAGGAGAAGGTCATCTTAAAGGGCAAAGGGTTATCTTGAAATTCCTTCACCAAAACTCAGAAATTCACCATACAGGGAAACTCAAACTTCAAAGTTATCATAATTATTTTCTTGGAAATGATCCACAAAAACACAAAAGCCAGATTGCACTATACAGAGAAATCGTCATGAAAGAGATATACCAAGGTATTGACATTCGATATTATTTTGATCGCGGTTTTTTGCGTTTTGATTTTATAGTCCATGCCGGGGCCAACCTAGATCAGATTTGTTTTACACTAGAAGGTCATGATAAATTGGTCTTTGTAAATAATCAAATTACATTTTCAACCATCCTCGGAGAATGTTCAATCAATGATTTAAGATCTTACCAAGAAGAAGAAACCATCTCATCAAAATTTGTTAAAGAAAATAATTTATTTTTTATTAAAACAGGTCCATATGATAAAACTAGGACTTTAATCATAGATCCAGTTATTTTTTCTGCCTATGTTGGTGGAAGTGGTTACGACGAAAGTTATGACATTGCCGTTGATGAGATGAAAAACGTTTACATTACAGGTCAAACTTGTTCTCCAAATTACGATATTACACCTGGTGTATTTCAAATAAATTCTCAAGATGATGCTAATGCTTTTGTTACCAAATTTAATTCTACTGGAACTGAAATGATCTTTAGTACTTACATTGGTGGAAGTAAATGCGAAAGTGCATATGGACTTTGTGTCGATGCAGACCATAATATTTTTATAGTAGGAGAAACTTCTTCAGAAGATTTTCCTTCTACATCTCATGCTTTTCAAAACAACCTTACGGGCAACATTAATCTCTTTATGGTCAAATTAAATATGCTTGGAAATTCCTTAATTTATTCGACTTTTACGGGTGGAACAGGTAATGATATTGCAACAGACCTTGCCATCGACAACAAATATAATGTATACGTTACAGGTTTTACCTTTTCAGATAATTTTCCCATTACTGAAAATGCTTTTCAACAAACAAACGACGGTGGATCGGATGTATTTGTCATTAGGTTCAGCGCTCATGAAATGAAAATGGATTTTTCTACTCTGCTTGGAGGATGTGCTGATGATATTCCAAACGGCATAGCTATAGATAATAATCGTTTTATATATATCACCGGTATCACTTTTTCGCATGATTTTGATATCACAACCAATACTTTTCAAACTTCTTATGGTGGAATGATGGATGGGTTCATAACAAAAATAGATCCAACAGGATCACAGTTAATTTACTCTACTTATGTTGGATCTGAAAACGATGATTATGCAAAAAAAATTGCTACAGATGAGGAAGGAAATGCATATGTAGTGGGTTACACCTACTCCGTCGATTTTCCGACAACATCAAGCACAATCCAGCCCACATATGATGGCAATGGGGATGCATTCATACTAAAACTTAATCCTGAAGGCAACTTCCTTATCTTTTCAACACTTCTAGGAGGAAATGGATTTGAATGTGCACAGGATATTGCTCTCGACAAATCAAAGAATATTGTTATCACGGGCATGACATCTTCAACCGACTTTCCAACACTCGGAGACACGATTCAACTCATATTTGGTGGAGGATATTGTGATGCATTTTTGTCCATGATTAATTCATCTGGATCTTTAATAATTTACTCTACATTTATAGGTGGCTCGGATGATGAATGGTGTCATGCTCTTGCTATCGATAACAACAACGAAATTTACGTTACAGGTTTTACGTATTCAGAAGATTTTAGTTTACCTGAGAACAGCTTTCATTCCTTATACAGTGGGAATGGTGATGTTTTCGTTATCAAATATACAACTATAGATTTATTACCCGTGGTTTATCTTAATATACATGCATACTGGGATAATCAAACTGGCGTAATCGAATGGGTCACTGCAACGGAAAACAACAATCAAGGTTTTTTTATTGAAAGAATGATCGATGGCAAATTTACTGAAATTGGATTCGTACAAGGTTCTGGAAATTCTCGCGAAATCCGAACATATCATTTTTTTGATAAAGATCTTCTAAACAGCAATGAAAATATATTTATCTATCGCCTTAAGCAAATCGATTACAATGGTAATTACTTCTTATCCATACCATTTTATCTCAACAAACAGAACGATGTAACTTGCTCTAAAGATGATTTTCAGACATGCTTTCTATTTCCATGTCCTGTTCCATCAAAAAGTGATCTCTCTCTTGTTTTCAATGTTTTAGCAGAAACTAAAGTTAACATTAAATTATATTCTATCAACGGAATTAGTATTTTCGAGAAAACTGTTCATGCTTCCGAAGGCATGAATGAATTCAAACTTTATCTAGATCATATCCCAGCAGGTAATTACTTTGTCGTTTTACAAAGTACTTCAAAACATCGTACACTTCCTCTTATCGTATTGAGCGATAAATAAATATTTCTTTATTTCCTTACAATGTTCTGGGAGAATCGTGAATGTCCATTTTAAAGAAAACTTCATGATGGAATCGTACTCGTAATCCAAGAAATAATCCCCCCAATTGAAAAAGATCCAAACCACTGGAAAAGCTTGACCGAACTCTCTAAGAATTTCTCATTAAAAACATTTACGATGATACTGTCTTGCGACACTACTTTAAAAAGAGAAAATATTCAATGGGGGTTTATATGGATCTTCTTCATTACGTTCCTGAAAAAATCTTTTCTTCTAAGGGAAATATTACATCATTTGAGTGAAACATAAAAAGTAGAATGAGATAATGTATCTCTTATTTAACTTTCTCGTTGTTTATTTTCTCGTACACAAACGAAAAACTTCAAGATAGGTGTCTTTCCAAGCTTCAACAGAGTAGAATTGTTCAATTTTTTTTCTACCTTCTTGACCGAAACGTCGCCTAAGGATCGGATCTTCAATTAATATAGATAAATATTTTTTCCATTCTTCTGGAGTAGAAGCAAAAAAACCGTTTTTCCCATGATCTACTATGTCCGTATTAACTCCGACAGGAGAAGCCACTACAGGCAAGCCAAGAGCCATATATTGCAATAGTTTTAGACCACATTTACCACGAGTCCATTCATTATCTGGTAAAGGCATAATTCCAATATCCAACTGATGGAGATCTATAATTTCAGTTTCCTTTCTCCATGGTAATGCTCGGACTTGACAGCCGTCAAGTTTAAAATCAGTCGCTCCAATAACAACGATCTCGATCCTGTTACCATACAAGAGCCATAGGTCACATAAAACAGAATCTAATTCTTGTAAATACGGTAACGTAGTTGAACTACCAGTCCAACCAATGGTTATTGTTTTTTTTTCTTTTGTCTCTACTTTCGGAATGTGATATGAAGTATCAATGGTGGTTGGAACAACTCTGGTCTGAGAATTAAACTGTCGAGCATAATTTGCTAAATATTCATTACCTGCTAGAACAAGCTTTGCTTTTTGAATAATTTCGCCTACTTTAGAAAAATATTTCAATCGCTTAAAGATTCGATTGCTGTCTGAAACATTTTCCAACCAAACGGCGTCGTCAAAATCATAAACGTAGGGTACTCCAAAACGTGCAATGAGCCTTTCAAAAAAAGGAGGTCCGATGAAAAAAGCTTCACGACTGATAAAGATTAAATCATATTCTCGATTCTTAATGCGTCGTATATCACGCCATCTTTTACAAAAAGCCTTGATCAGAATCCATAGCTTTGATAAAAACCTGCCTTTTGAATAAAAAATTCTATCATCATTTTCATTTAAAAGATTCGAAATCGTCCATTCAAAACCATTGGATTGGAGGTAAGATAGATATTGTTCAAAACGAAACCGTTGATTAGGAGCCCTGTTCAAGCGATGAGTGGTGATAAAAAGTACTTTTTTACTCATTCTGCACCAATAGTCAATCAAAAATAAAAGTTTTTATAATTTCAGACCAAAAAATGAAAGTTCTCATAGTATGCACGGGTAACAGTTGTCGAAGTCAGATGGCTGAAGCCATTATTCGCTTATTCCACCCCCATGTGGACGTTTTGTCTGCTGGCACGAATCCCGAGAAAGAAGTTAATCCTTACGCCGTCGAAGTTATGAAAGAGATTGGTATCGACATCTCACACCAATTTCCTAAATCAGTTGAAAAATTCATCCACGAGAGTTTTGACTATGTCATCACCGTATGCGATAGTGCTAAAGAAAAATGTCCCGTAATTCAAGGTAAAATTCGTAAACGTTTACATATTGGTTTTCCAGATCCTGCCGAAGCTACAGGATCACATGAAGAAATTCTCCATATCTATAGAAGTGTAAGAGATGACATTATAAAAACATTTAAAGAATTCAGGTTTGAATGAAAACTATTCTTAAACTAGCATACAAAAAAATTGTATTTTTGCTTTTAAACAAATAACCTATGGCAGATATCATTGTAGGAGTTGATTTTTCTGATGGTTCGTTGAATGCTCTAAAATATGCTGTGTACATTGCTGAAAAAATTGGTACAGGGATAACTATGCTTTATGTTGATAAACCACATAACCCTCAAAGCATATACCGTGAAGACTCATCTTATCGTGACGAGATTCATTCTCGCTTTGAGGAACTAATGTCTTACTATAGACCAATGATAGGGGATCACATTAAATATAAGGTCCGAACTGGTAAAGTTTATGAAGAAATAGCTGTTCAGGCCAGATTACAAAATGCTTCTCTAATAGTGGTTGGCACTCATGGTATTAGTGGTTTCGAAGAACTCTGGATAGGGAGCAACGCCAATCGGATCGTTTCTACCGCTCCATGCCCCGTCATTACTATTCGTCAAACTTTTACCTTCAACGACTCAATCGTCCAAAGAATTTTACTTCCCATCGATAGAACTCCTGATACAACTCTTAAAGTGCCCATCGTTTTACCTCTTGCACAAAAATTTAATTCCCACATCGTTCTTCTAAAACTGTTTACGACCAATCTTTCAACATTGAAAAAAAGAGTCAACACCACAGCCGAAAGTGTCATCAAAGACATCGAAAAAACAAATTTAAGTTATAGTATCCGAGAGCTAATTGTGACAAATTTGACCGCCGATATCCTTCGCGTTATCGAAGAAGAAAAATGCGATTTTTTATCTATCAGTACCGAACAATACAATCAGCAGACTCTTATAATGCTTGGTGAATCTGCTCAACAGGTGGTTAACACAAGCCCCATACCAGTTCTGAGCGTACATCCTCATGATAAATCTATATTCTGATCCAATCAATCAATTGTTCGAAGAAATAAAACGATTCATTAATACTGATCATTTTCAGATCTTTTTATTACCATTTTCAGGATCGCAGCGAAGATATTACAGAATTAGTCTTACAGATGGAACAAGCTTCATTGCTTGTCATAACGACGATATCAAAGAAAACCGAGCCTTTATTCATTTCACCTTGACTTTCAGGAAATTTTCATTGCCCGTACCCAATATCTTGCATGTCTCCAAAGATGAAAAAATCTACTTTCAATCTGATCTTGGCGACACCACACTTTTTCAGTGGATTCGACAGAATAATTTGGACCAAAATGCCATTAAAGATCTTATATGGCAAGCATTAAGTGATCTTTTTTGTTTTCAGACTTGTCCTGATATACCTTATGAGTATGCATATCCCATAGCTGAATTCGACGAACAAAGTATCAGGTGGGATTTAAACTATTTTAAATATCTATTTTTAAAGCTTGCTCATATAACCTTTGATGAATATGAATTAGAAAAAGAATTTTCTTCCTGGATCAGAGAAATAAACAAACTTCCGCGTCATTATTTTATGTATCGTGATTTTCAAAGCAGAAATATCATGCTTCATGAAGATCAGTTCTATTACATTGATTACCAAGGAGGTCGACGCGGTAACCTTTTGTACGATGTAGCTTCTCTGTTATACGATGCAAAGCTCAATTTGACTGAATATCAGAGGCAAGAACTTTGTGAACTCTATGCTAAAAAACTTGAAAGTAAAGGACTATTATCAAAAAAAGATTTTTTCCACTATTTTCCATACGTTGCACTTACACGTATTATGCAAGCCTTTGGTGCCTATGGATTCCGTGGTTTATATGAAAGAAAAATCCATTTTATTGAATCCATTCAGTTTGCAGCTCAGAACCTTACTCATTTTATTGAAACACCCTTTCTCAAAAAGAACTTTCCCTCCCTACAAAATGTTTTTCAGGAAATTATTGATAAATATGTGCATTCATATTCTGAAAAGTCTGAAAAGCCTGATAAATTGCAAGTGAAAATTTTCAGTTTTTCACTCAAGAAGGGTTATCCTTTACCCCACCCTGAACACGGAGGGGGCTTTGTTTTTGATTGCCGTTCCCTGCCTAACCCTGGGCAAATACCCGAACTTGAAAAATATACTGGTGCTGATGAACCTGTTATCGAATACCTCCAGCAAATACCTGAAGTAACCGATTTTATCCATTACGCATATGATATGTTAAGTCATGCTGTTTCAAACTACCTCTCGAGGGGGTTTACTTATCTTAGTGCCGGCTTTGGCTGCACCGGTGGCAAACATCGTAGTGTGTATTGTGCTTCCGTTATGGCTAAAAAACTAAAAGACTCGTTTCAGGACAAAATTCAGATTAAATTACATCATGTTGAACTATCATCGCAGCAAGATTTTTAACATTGGCTTGTCAAAAACAAAAAAACTTGGCAACGAAATTCCTTCTAAAAGATGATGCTTTTACACGCCTCATAGAAACTCACCAACAAAAGGTGTTCAATTTGGCGTATTCCATTTTACGAAACGTTGAAGAAGCAAAAGATGTAACCCAGGATGTTTTTCTGAAATCTTACGCTCATCTGGATGACTTCCGTGGTGAAGCAGAGATGTCTACCTGGATTTATCGGATAACTTACAATCATGCCCTGAATGTACTCAAAAAGCATAAACGTTTGAACATCTCTGTCCTTGCTGAAGAATATGAAGTAACCACAGAAGAAACAGAAAAAAACATGGGAATATCTTTGATTTCCCCCCAAGAATATGCTTCCGAATTCAGAATAGAACAAAAAGAAATAAGAGACTTACTCTGGCATGCATTGGACAGTATACCTATTCCTCAGCGCACTGCTTTTCTACTTCACCACTATGAAGGTTTTTCCTATCAGGAAATTGCTCATATCATGAACAAATCTTTCTCGAGCATTGAATCACTGATTTTCAGAGCTAAACAAAACTTAAAGAAAAAACTTATGCCCTATATCGAAGAAATTCAAAAGAAAAGCAAGAAAATTCAATCAAATGAATCAAAATAATAAAATGCACTTCATGAGTTGTGATGAAATTCAACAAATCCTCAAGCAAAATTCACCCAATGAGTTACCTCAAAAGGTTAAAGAACATCTTTCTACCTGCCAAGTCTGCTCATCCTTCGCTAGCTTTTATTATTTTACAGATCACCCTTCCCAGCTTGAGCTCTTTCCCCCAGTAGACTTAAAACATGAAATTTTATACCAATTAGAAAAAAACAAAATAAAAACTCGTATCATGAAAATCGTTAGTATTGCAGCATCCATATTATTGGGTCTCTTTTTCGGACTTTTATTGCAATATTATTTTGTAAACTCAAACAACGATTTATCTGAAAAGACATATCAATTTACCGATGTTTTGTTAATTGAATCGTATCATGCAAATACTGCCCATCATGAATAAAAATGTCATCATTTGGATTTTAAGTATCCTTGTGACCATACTTCTGACTGCCATCATTACTTTTTTTCTGATAAGGCCAGACTGGGATTTTTGGTATCGTAAACAGTGTTGCACTCACTCACCTTTCAAAAAGAATATGCTGTACGAAAAATTGCAGTTGACCTCCGAACAGATCTCAACTTTTGAAAAATTAAGAAGTATTCACTGGCAAGAAGTCGAAATTCTACATGATTCACTTTACCATTATCGGCTCATTTTACTAGATGAACTCGAGAAAAAACAACCCGACAGTTCAACTGTCCATAGACTAGTACAAAAGATCAATCTTTTTGAATATAAACTTCAGTTTGCTTTTATCAATCATGCCCTTCAAGTGAAAAAAAT
The DNA here is from genome assembly GCA_026418905.1 of Bacteroidales bacterium. Taxonomy (NCBI): domain Bacteria; kingdom Pseudomonadati; phylum Bacteroidota; class Bacteroidia; order Bacteroidales; species Bacteroidales bacterium. The sequence goes on from JAOAAK010000003.1 coordinate 218,861, forward strand.
TCTAACCCCCGAACAACAAAAAATATTTTTTGACCATTTCCGAAATCGGTGGGCATTAAAACCTGGTAAAGGATGCGGATTACATTACCATGGTCGAAAATTCTAAATCTCAAAACCATATGAAAATGAAAAAATCAATCATTGTCGTATCCATCATCCTGTTGGCAACAGGGTTGTTAAAATCACAGGTAAACCCTGAGAAAGCCGGGTATCGGTGGGAAAAAATTCCCAATCTCACAGAAGAACAACGGTCCAAACTCCAACAGCTTCAAATTAAACATGAAAAAATCATGACCGACCTTAGAAACTCATTGTTTGAAAAAAAAGCCCAGCTTCATTCAGCTATGTCGGGAAGTACTGCTGATGAAAAGAAAGCATTAAAACTAGCAGAAGAAATGCATGCTATTGAGCTAAACATGGAAAAAGAACGCATCTCTCATCATTTTGCCATTGCTAATCTGCTCAATAACGAACAAAAAGATTGGTGGTTTTCCACGCACAAACCTCCTTTTAAACATGAAAAATGCAAAGGCTCTCAAAAAGAAGCTGGCGAACCTACTTATTTTAAAGGTTTAAAAAATAATTAAGTTCATTGCTTGATTTTTCAACAACCTTCCCATGTGGGGAGGTTTTTTTATTTAAAAAATTTCAGCCATAATGAGTGAGCATCCTGATCGAAAACACCCAAAATAAAGAAACCTTTTTCTACAGGGAATGAAAGTGACAAACGATAGATCCCAGGAGAATAAAAATCGGTCTTTTCAAATATTTTCTGTCCTGTTAGAGAATAAAGAATAAATGTATAAATCCCTTCTTTCTCAGTACTTAAGTAAAATGATGCTGTTTGATGATCATACCAGCAGTTGAAGGAAATATTTTTAAGTTCTTCAGTGGAAACATCATTACCTGCAATTACCTTAAGTCGGACAGGCAAATGATCACTATTGTTGTAAAGAGCATTCAACACATTCAATGGTATTCCCGGTGGATTTGGTGCATCCAAGAGGGATTTATTAAAATGATTTCCATCCTGAGCTATCGTTTCATATGAACCTGGAATGTATTTTACCTTTTTAGACCCCGAAAACACAGGTAACGTAAAAAGAATAAAATCAAATCTATCATCCATTCCTCCCGGTGCATGACAGTTGTTGTCACTTGCATGAGTCGATTGTGTGTGATAGGGAGCATACAAGCTATTATCGTGCCAGTCACCTATCTTATTAACTGGATCATAAAAGCGAATGTTGGTATTGGGATGGTTGATAAGCTTTTGAAAACCAGCCTCGCTAGCATTATAAAAATTAAAGTCTCCTAAAACGAAATAATTTCCTGGAATATTGCGTGCATTGAGATAATTCATTAGAATATTTACCATGTTTTCTCGATCTGTGATGTCAGAAGCATAACTCCCAGCCTTTAGATGCATGGAAATGATCGTCAAAAAAATTGTATCGCCCAGTTGAAGTGCTGTATTTTTTACATAAAAAGTAAATAAAACAATATCCCTGTAATCCGTGGCCAATGATGTTTGACCTTTAAGGCCTAATTTTTGAGTATTGTAAAATACATTGCTAGTAATGTCGCTTCCAGAAAGATTCGACCATCCACCCCGAGCATAATAATTTCTCCCGTCTGCGTTCATCACCTGAGAAAGAAAACGATCATGGTAGCTTACGTTGCTTGAAAGCTCATTGACACTCAAAATATCTGGGAGAGTAAAAGCCATGATTTGTTTGAGGTAATTGTCTTTGTTATCTATGTTGTTGTTGGTTGAATTGCACCCTCCATAACTTACGCCATATTGCAGGACGTTGTAGGTCATAATGGATATCGTATCCTGACTATGAACAAAGTAGAATAAAAACGTCAACAGAAAAAGAAAAATTGCCTTCATGGTGTTTTTTCAAAAATAAACAGAAAAACCGTATCTTCTTTTGGCAAATCCTAGCCTTAACAATATGCTAATTCCTACTAATAACGTAAAATAATAAACTAATTAAAATTTTGTGTATGCTTATTATTCAGATCGTTTCAATTTCACGGTGAAATGTCGCATCAAAGGAGCTTCCCAAATAATTTCGAATCCTTTACGTATCTCATTGCGTCGTTCATAGAGATTTTCCAATGCCACAGCAACTACATCCATGTGGTTATTCGTGTAGACCCGTCTTGGTATAGAAAGACGAACAAGTTCCAAGTTCGGATAAATGTTTTCTCTCGTATCAGGATCTCGATCAGCTAAGAGAGTACCGATTTCCACACCACGAACTCCTGCTTCCAAGTATAACTCCACAGCTAAAGTTTGAGCTACAAATTGTTCGCGCGGTATGTGTGGTAAAAATTTCAATGCATCTACAAAAACAGCATGCCCTCCAATAGGTTTTTGCACAGGAATACCTGCATCAATGAGTTTTTGACCAAGGTACCGTACTTGTGCAATTCGAGTCTGGAGGTAGTTATAATCGATTGCTTCCTGAAGTCCAACAGCTAAAGCTTCCATATCACGACCTGCCATACCTCCATACGTTACGAAACCTTCAAACATAATATTGTAAAAACTCACATCTCGCCATAGTTTTTCGTCTCGCATGGCTATAAAACCACCTATGTTCACATGCCCATCTTTTTTAGAGCTCATAGTCATCATATTGGCATGACTATAAATTTCTCTTACAATATCCTTGATACTCCAATCTTCATAGCCAGGCTCACGTTGTTTAATAAAATAAGCGTTCTCTGCAAAACGAGCACTATCAATTAAAAGAGGTTTTCGCACTTCTTTAGCAAAATCACTAATTTGCTTGATGTTTTCCATGCTAACAGGTTGACCTCCTGCAGTGTTGTTCGTAATAGTTACAATAATAAATGGAATGCGATCGTGGGGATAATCCCGAAATACCTTTTCCAGTTTATTTATGTCAACATTTCCCTTGAACGGATGAAGTGAATCAGTATCGAAAGCTTCGTCTATCGTACAATCAATTGCTCTAGCTTTACGAAACATAATATGCCCTTTGGTTGTGTCGAAATGAGAATTGCCAGGAATGATATCTCCAGGTTTAATGAGTGTGGAGAAAAGTACGTTTTCTGCTGCACGACCCTGATGGGTAGGCATAAAATAAGGAAATCCGAAAATGTCTTCAATAGTATCCTTGAGACGGTAATAAGATCTGCTTCCGGCATAGCTTTCATCACCCAACATGAGGGCTGCCCATTGTCTATCACTCATGGCTCCAGTTCCACTGTCGGTGAGTAAATCGATAAAGACCTTATCTGCTGAGAGATTAAAAAGATTATAATGAGCTTCTTTTATCCATTGTTCCCTCTCCTCTCGAGTGGAGGGTCGAATAAGTTCAACCATTTTAATCTTATACATTTCCGCAAATGGTAATGGTTTCATATGCTAGTTGTTTTATAAAATTTTCGAAAAAATCAATACCTGTCCCGCTCTTTTATATTTAAAAAGCGAAAAATCACACCTACCCACCAAAATACGAACTTACTTATCATTGCTGTGTGCAATAATACACGTATTTTTTAAAATGCAAAAAAAAATCACGAAATTTTTTTCAAATTTTTTCTCAAATCATTTATATCACAAAAAACTATATCGTTTTTAAAAAAATTAAGTTTTTGAGAATTTGAAAATCATAAATTTCTTCTAAATCTTCGACCCACCTAACTCAATCATGCAAATATTTTATAAATCATAACTCCTGAAGATATTACAAGAATGGCAAACAAAAACCAGCGAAAAAATTTTTCGCCTTTGTTGAGAGAAATGCGAACAGAAAACCAGGCTCCCAAAACTGATCCTACGGCCAAAAATAAACCATACAACCAATCTATTTGATGATTCCACATAAAAATCAGTATAGAAAAAGGAGTGAAAAGAAAAGTCAACACAAGCTTCAAAGCATTAGCTTTGAACAAAGGCATTTTTAAAAGAAGAGTAGCACCAAAAAGAAAAAAGATACCAACACCTGCTTGAATAGCACCTCCATACACGCCCATGAGAAAAAAAAGAATATCATGAATAAAATGAGGTTTTAGGGTTCCTTCACCTTTTCCAAAATCGGGCTTATAGACAGATAAAAAAGCAAAAAATAACATAAAAGCTGCAAGCAGAGCATTTAACAAATGTTCTGGTACTTTTATAATGAGGAAGCTTCCTAGGATGGCTCCAGGAATGACTACCAGACCATAACGAAGTGATAGTTTTCTGTCTAATTGTTGTGCTCTATCGTAACCAATAACACCTACGAGAGTTTGAAAAAAAATGCCAAGACGATTGGTTGCATTAGCTTCCTGAGGAGAAAGACCCAACATCATTAATACAGGTAACGACAAAAAAGAACCACTTCCTGCTATGGTATTCACAAAACTAACCACCATGCCTACAACGATCAAAACAATAGCATCAAACAGCATATCATTAACAAAACTACGACTTTTAGATAATTTGGATGATTATGTATCCTTAAGTAAATAAACATTCAATTCTATGCCTTGACCTGGCGAAGTAACGAACTCTAGTGTTCCCCCCATTTCTCGAACACGTTCCTCTATATGTTTTAGGCCAAGACCTTTTCCAGATTTCTTAACCTTATCAAACTCAAAACCTATACCATCATCTCGATAACGATATAAGATAAAATTTTCGAAAGGTAACAATTCAATATAAATATTTCCTGCTTGAGCATGTTTTAGGGTATTGTGTATTAATTCCAGGGTAAGAGCATATAGATTCTTTTTATACAAAAGAGAATCAATGTCTGTCTTTATGTCAATATGCACTCTAATAGCTTTAGTTTGTGTCAATTCGTCTACATATTGATCTAAAGCTTCTTTTAATGAGAATGCTTCCCATTGTTCCTCAAGTTGATGGGAAATATCGTATAAGCTTTTATGCAATACTTGTAGGTTTCTTTTAAATCGTAAGAACAGTTCTTTGTGTTTCTCCTGGATGGAACCTTCTATAACCGAACAACTGGAAGTTAATAGCCCTACTATAGGACTAATTTCGTCGTGTATTTTTCTTGCAAGTTTTTTTCGCTCTGCTAATTCTGCCTCTGCCCATATTCTCATGTCCTTAATAACATCTTTTTTAATATGTGATACATCGGAGAAAATGAACATGACCTGTTTTCTCTCTTCGAAAGTCATTTTGATTGCAGTGAGTAAAATAGATTTTAAACAATTTTTATTTAAGTATTCAAAAGTTGATTGCAATGTTATTTCATGATTTTCGAAAAAAATCTTTATTTCATCTTTTAAGTTTGGTTTTCCTCGAACTTTGGTCAACCAAGTGAAAGGGTCTAAGTGTATTTTCTTTCTATTTATCTCAAAAAGCTCATATAACTTTTCGTTGGAGAACAACACTTGGTTCGTATTCAGATCCAGAAGCAGTAGACCTTCCTGGATGTTGTCCACTAAAGATTGAAACTGTTGATGTAGTCGCTGTAATTGATCGTTCGTTTTTTGAAGTTCAGTGATATCCGTTAAACTTAGAAAAATAAACTCTTTTTCCTTAATCCTTATGAGACGTCCAAAAGCAATAAAATAAAATAGATAATGTTGCTTTTCTGATGAAAAAACAAATTCTATCTTTTCCCTAATTCCTGCATTGTCAACTCTATTCAGAAAATTACGGATGGAACAATTTTCACATTCTTCATGGGTGCCACACCCCTCTGAAGATAATAAATCATTGATGCATCGAATAACCTCTCCCCACTTTTTCTGGTAAACCTCACCTAAATCTGAATGATGTTTTCTTAAAAATTCAAGAGCAGGAGCATTTAAACGATAAATCCGGTATTCTTTATCCAAGATAAATATGTAGTCTGAAATAGATTCATATAAAGTCGAAAGTTCTAGCAACGTTTCTTCTAAGCCTAATTTAGAAACCATTTCCGAAGTAATATCCCGGAGTATACCATGAAAAGCAATGCATTTTCCTTTATCAAATATTGGCTTTACTACCAATTCAGCATATTTTTTCTCACCATGGGCCGAGACAAAAGAAACGGTTTCTTTTATTTCAAAAAAATAACCTTTTGAGGTCCATAAAATCATTTTTTTTAGTTGAAACAAAATTTTATGATATAAATGAGAGGGTAATAATTTTAACATCTTTTCTAAAGTCAGATCTTGAAGTGAATAGCCTGTCAGAATGGTTGCATAGGGTGACATGTATTGTAGATTACCCTTCGCATCAGTCAGGAAAACAACGGCTGGCATAGCCTTAACCATCAATCTGTATTTTTCTTCGCTTAGCCGAAGGGTTTTTTCACTTTCTCTTCTTCTGGTTACTTCTACTTCCAATTCACGAGTACGTTTTTTTAGAAGAGATTCTAGGTAATCCTTTTCTACTTTATGCTTATAATAAATAGCTCGGTGGATTTCTTTTAATAATTGGTCTGGATTAGCTTCCTTTTCAACGTAAGCAAAAAATCTTGCTTCTAATGCCTGTTTTGCAGTTTGTAAGGAAGAAAAAGCCGTGTACACAATAATAGGAATTTCCATAGCATACGAGGAAAGTTCTTTAAAAAGACTTTCCTGAAAAACACCGTAAAAAAACAAATCAACTATAACAACATCAACTCGATGATTACTTAAGTATGAGATAGCATCCTTAAAATTATCGAAACTTATGGGATGAAAACCAGCACCTTTGAGAACTTCTGTAACTGTTTCTCTGATGTGTGGATCATCATCTATGAGTAAAATAGTAAAAGTTGTGTTATCTATTAAGGTTTCCATTTTCTAAAATCTTTGCTTGTGAAACGACAAAGTGCTTGTTCAATTAAACGAATGGTTTGCTTAATGTCGAGTGGTTTTTTTAGATATGTATATGCATTACGATTGACGGCTTCCTGAGCAATTCTAATAAACTCTTCTTCTTGTCCGGCGATCATAATTGCAACCGTAGTAGGTGTAATCTTTTTTATTGCTAGATACACATCTATTCCATTCATATGTGGTAAGGTTAAGTCAACAAAAACAATATCAAAACGAATTTGACGCACAAGTTCAATAGCATCATGAGAAGAATGAACCAACACAGCATGAATATTATTTTTTTTCAAATTTTCCATTAGATCTTCATAAAAAGGATCATCGCCTCCTATGAACAAAATAGCTGTGTTGTAGCTTTCACGAACGATTTGTAATACCAGAGGAATATCAATAGGTTTTTCAAAAAAGGCAATAGCCCCCTGATCGAGCGCTCTATACTTAAGATCCTCTACTGTATAGGCACTCATAAAAATAATGCGAAGTCCAGGCTTGATTTCAAGCAGTTGCCGAAAAACTTCTACTCCATCTATGTCAGGCAAGCAAACATCCAATAGGATAACTCTTACATCATGTTTTTTAACAAGTTCTATTGCAGTAGTACCATTGGGAGCAATCAAACAATGATAGCCTTCTTCCATGAGGATGTCTTTAAGCGTTTCACTTAAATTGGGCTCATCATCGACAATAAGAATATATGACGTCATATTTTAATTTTTTTTACTGTCCACACCAATTCAAAGCAACATCCTTTTACCTGAGGCAACAATCGAATATCTCCATCATGCCTTTGTAAGATAGCTTTGCAAAGAGTCAGCCCCAAGCCAGTACCGAAACCTTTGGAAGTAAAAAGTGGGTCAAATATATGGGAGTGATATTCTTCCGGGATACCTACCCCATCATCACAAAATAAAACTTTATACTTTCCCTCTTCCACCCAACCTTTGACCGTAATTCGTACGCCTGAAGGGTTGCTTTCAATGCTATTTTTGATAAGGTTTTGAAAAACCATATTAAATTGTTCCTGATCGGCTTGAATAAAAAATGGATCAGGATTAAACTCATACGAGAGTTCAACAGGTAAATGCTTAAAATATCTCTCCAAAATATTGTTCAATAAAAGAGCCAAGTCAAATTGACTCATAACAGGATCTCGAACACGATTAAGTTGCAAAACACTGTTGATTACAGCAAAACAAGATTGCAATTCATCACGGGCAATATGAATATATTTTTGGAGTTCTGGTAACATATGTGTTTTTTTCTCCAGTAAAAATAAAGCATTACCTGCAGCTGAAAGAGGATTTTTTAGCTCATGAGCTATGAAAGATGAAACTTGTCCAATTGCTGCAAG